>JBILYJ010000256.1:0-7215 GCA_044377795.1 Reyranella sp.
TGCAGGCGGGTGTTCATCTCCATGAAGAAGAAGGTGCCATCCTGGTCGGCGATGAACTCGACGGTGCCGGCGCCCTGGTAGCCGATGGCCTTGGCCGCCGCGACGGCCGCCTCGCCCATCTGCTTGCGCCGCGCCGGGTCCATGTTCGGCGCCGGCGCCTCCTCGATCACCTTCTGGTGGCGGCGCTGAATCGAGCAGTCGCGCTCGAACAGATAGAGGCAGTTCCCCTGCCCGTCGGCGAAGACCTGGATCTCGATGTGGCGCGGCCGCGTCAGGTACTTCTCGACCAGCACATGGTCGTCGGCGAAGGAGGCCTTGGCCTCGCGCTTGGCGCCGGCCAGCGCATCGGCGAACTTCTCCGCGCTCTCGACCACGCGCATGCCCTTGCCGCCGCCGCCGGCCGAGGCCTTGATCAGCACCGGGAAGCCGATCTTTGCGGCCTCGCTGGCCAGCAGCTCCGGCGACTGGTCGTCACCGTGATAGCCGGGCACCAGCGGCACCCTGGCCTTCTCCATGATCTTCTTGGCTTCGCTCTTGGAGCCCATGGCACGGATCGAGGCCGCCGGCGGTCCGATGAACACGATGCCCGCCGCGGCGCAGGCGTCCGCAAAGCCGGCATTCTCGGAGAGGAACCCGTAGCCCGGATGGATCGCCTGCGCGCCCGTCCTCTTGGCCGCATCGATGATCCGGTCCGCCACGAGATAGCTCTCGCGCGCCGCCGAGGGGCCGATATGGACGGCCTCGTCGGCCATCGCGACGTGGCGCGCGGTGCGGTCGGCGTCGGAATAGACCGCCACCGTCTTGATGCCCAGCCGCTTCGCCGTCTTGATGACCCGGCAGGCGATCTCGCCGCGATTGGCGATCAGGATCTTGGAGAACATCAGACGGCCCATTTCGGTTTGCGCTTGTTCAGGAAGGCGCTCATGCCCTCGATCGCGTCTTCGGTCGTGCACTGGACGGCGACGTGTTCGCCGATCAGGTCGGCGACCGCACGATCGTGCGGCATGGCGTCGATTTCGGTGATCAGCTTCTTGACCAGTGTCTGGACGGAGGGCGCGCCGCGGCGCAGTTCCTCAGCGAGGGCCGCGACCGTGGCATCGAGCGCATCCTCCTCGACCACCTGGTCGACCAGGCCGATACGCAGCGCCGTCGCCGAGTCAAACATGCCGCCGTGCATCAGGAGCTGCCGCGCCATGCGCGGGCCGACCGCCTGGATCAGCACCGGGATGGCGATGCCCGCGAGCAGGCCGTTGCGGGCCGAGGTGAGGCCGAAGCGCGCCGAGGAGACGGTGACCGCGAAGTCGCAGGCCAGCATCAGCCCGACGCCGCCGCCCACCGCCGCGCCGTGGACGCGCGCGATCGAGGGCTTGGGAAAATCGTAGACCGCCTGGATCGCGGCCATCAGCGAATCGGCGCCGACCTTGCGGGTGATGGCGTCGAGCTCGGGCCAGCTCAGCACCCAGTTGAAGTCGCCGCCGGCACAGAAGACCGGTCCCCCGCTCGCCACCACGAGGGTGCGCACCGCATCGTCGGCGGCGAAGGCTTCCACGGCATCGATGATGGCGCGCGCCGTCTCGCCGTCGAAGGAATTCATCTCCTTCGGCCGGTTGAGCGTGAGCGTGGCCACGCCGCCCTCGACCTTCGTCAGGATCGTGTCGGTCATGTCCGGATCACATCCGGAAGACGCCGAACTTGGTCGGACCGATCGGCTGGTTCATCGAGGCCGACAGTGCGAGGCCCAGGGTCATGCGCGTATCGACGGGATCGAGGATGCCGTCGTCCCACAGCCGCGCGGTCGCATAATAGGGATGGCCTTCGCGTTCGTAGGCTTCCCGGATCGGCTGTTTGAACTTTTCTTCCTCGTCCTTGGGCCAGGTGCCGCCCTTGGCCTCGATGTTGTCGCGCCGGACGGTGGCCAGCACACTGGCCGCCTGCTCGCCGCCCATCACCGAGATGCGCGCCGACGGCCACATCCAGAGAAAGCGCGGGCTGTAGGCGCGGCCGCACATGCCGTAATTGCCGGCGCCGTAGCTGCCGCCGACGATCACGGTGAACTTCGGCACGTTCACGGTCGAGACCGCGGTCACCATCTTGGCGCCGTCGCGCGCGATGCCGCCCGCCTCGTACTTCCGGCCGACCATGAAGCCGGTGATGTTCTGCAGGAACAGCAGCGGGATGCCGCGCTGGCCGCACAGTTCGATGAAGTGCGCCGCCTTCAGCGCCGATTCGTTGAACAGGATGCCGTTGTTGGCGACGATGCCCACCGGATAGCCCCAGATGCGCGCGAAGCCGGTGACGATGGTCGTGCCGTAGAGGTGCTTGAACTCGTCGAGCTCGCTGCCGTCGACCAGCCGCGCGATGATCTCGCGGATGTCGTAGGGCGTGCGGGTGTCCATCGGCACGACGCCATACAGTTCCGCAGCCGCGTAGTTCGGATCGCGCGGCGGCAGCAGCGATGCCGAGGGAGATTTCTTCCAGTTGAGGTTGGCCACGATGCGCCGCGCGATGCCCAGCGCATGGCTGTCGTTCTGGGCATAGTGGTCGGCGACGCCCGAGGTGCGGGCGTGAACGTCGGCGCCGCCCAGGTCCTCGGCACTCACCACCTCACCGATCGCGGCCTTCACCAGCGGCGGGCCGGCGAGGAAGATCGTGCCCTGCTTGCGCACGATCACCGTCTCGTCGCTCATCGCCGGCACGTAGGCGCCGCCCGCCGTGCACGAGCCCATGACCACCGCGACCTGCGGGATGCCCTGGGCCGACATGTTGGCCTGGTTGTAGAAGATGCGGCCGAAATGGTGCTTGTCGGGAAACACCTCGGGCCATTGCGGCAGGTTGGCGCCGCCGGAATCCACGAGATAGACGCAGGGAAGCCGGTTCTCCATCGCCACTTCCTGGGCGCGGAGATGCTTCTTCACCGTCATCGGATAGTAGGTGCCGCCCTTCACGGTGGCGTCGTTGCAGACGATCACGCATTCGACGCCGCTGACGCGGCCGATGCCGGTGATCACACCCGAGCCCGGCGCCTCGTTGTCGTACATGTCGAGCGCCGCCAGCGGCGACAGTTCGAGGAAGGGCGAGCCCGGATCGAGCAGCGCCCGCACCCGCTCGCGCGGCAGCAGCTTGCCTCGCGAGACGTGGCGCTTTCGCGAGTCCTCGCCGCCGCCCAGGCGGACCGTGTCGGTGCGGCGGCGCAAATCCTCGACCTGCGCCCGCATCGCTTCGGCGTTGCGCTTGAAGGTATCGGAACGGGTGTCGATCTGGGAGGAAAGTACGGTCATGTCAGGGCGAAACTGCCCGGACCGGGGACCGCGTGCAAGCCGCCGGTTACGGCAGGCGAGAGAGGGCGCGCCAATGCGCTCCCTGCGCGATAAAGGCCTTTTGATTGGCCAGCGCCGCCGCGAAGTCGGCATCCCGCTCGGCCAGATCCTTGACCACGATCTCGCTGTTCCTGCGGAAGGCGGCCAGAACGTCGGGCGACCATTCGCGGACCTCGATGCCGGCCCCCTTCAGCTTCTCCAGCGCCACACCCTGCACGTTGGGCGAGCGGCTGAGCATCCAGGCGATGTTCGCCTGGCAGGCGGTCTGGATCTGCGCCTGCAGCGAAGCCGGCAGGGCTGCCCACTTGTCCTTGCGCATCAGGAAGTCGAGCACGGCCGAGGGCTGCTGCCAGCCCGGCAGATAGTAAGGAAGGCCGAGCTTGTCGAAGCCCAGGGCCGCATCCATGGCCGGCGTCGACATCTCGCCGCCGTCCACGTTGCCCTGCTGCAGCTTGTAGAAGAACTCGCCCGGCGGCAGCGGCACAACGACAGCGCCCAGTCGCGCGATCACCTCGGCCGCCAGCTTGCCGTAGCGAAGCCGCAAGCCTTTGAAGTCGGCCACGGTGTTCACCTCGCCACGGAACCAGCCGCCCCCCTTGGGGCCCTGCATGCCGCACGGGATGCCCGCCACGCCCAGTTTGTCGTAGGCGTCGCGATGGATTCGGGAACCGTCGCCCTCCAGCATCCAGGAGGCCATCTCCTCCGGCCCCAGGCCGAAGGGGACCGTCGCGAAGATATTGAAAACCGGCGCCTTGTTGGCGGCATAGCCCGACCAGGTGAAAGCGGCCTCGAGGTCGCCGGCGACGATGGCGTCCAGCATGTCGGCCGTCGGCGCCACACGGCCCGGCTCCAGGATCTTGATGGCGACGGCACCGGCCGACATGTGCTTCACGGACCGGGTGAAGACGCGCACGCCTTCGCCAGACCCCGGCAAGGCCGGATTGAAGGCCGTCTGCATCTGGATGACCCGGGTGGTCGACGGGGCGGCCACGTTCTTTGGCCCCGCCTTGGTGTCCTGGGCGACAGCAACTCCAGTCACCGACAGCAGGGCTGCGGCGAGTGCAATCAGCTTCATAAAGTTATGGCGCACGACCGACCATCCGTCGCCCGGCTCCCCCAAGCTCCCCGGACCGCTTTTGCGGCCTTCACACCACATGATGTTCGCACGCGGCGTGCCCGGGAACAAGCGAAAGGCGGACCTACAAGGCTGCCAGGCCACGGCCGATCAGGATGCGCTGCACGTCGCTGGTGCCCTCGTAGATCTGGCAGACGCGGACGTCCCTCCAGATCTTCTCCACCAGATAGTCGGAAACGTACCCGTAACCGCCATGGATCTGAATTGCGGCCGAGCAGACTTCCTCGGCCATCTCCGAAGCATATAGCTTCGCCATTGCGGCCTCGGTGAGGCATGGCCGACCGGCGTCGCGCAAGGTTGCCGCATGCAGCACCATCTGCCGGGCGACCGTCACCTTGGTCGCCATGTCGGCGAGCCGGAACAGCACCGCCTGGTGGTTCGCGATCTTGGTGCCGAACGCCTCCCGCTCCTGGGCGTAGCTGCGCGCCGCCTCGAAGGCGGCCCGCGCCATGCCCACCGACTGCGCGGCAATGCCGATGCGACCGACCGAGAGATTGGCCAGCGCCACGCGATAGCCCTCGCCCTCGGCCCCGAGCATGGCGTCGGCGCCGACGGCACAGTCCTCGAACGCAATCTGGCAGGTGTCGGACGACTTCTGGCCGAGCTTCTTCTCGACCGAGGCGACCCGGTAGCCCGGCGTGTCGGTCGGCACGATGAAGCAGGAAATGCCGCGCTTGGCCGACGAAGGATCGGTGACCGCGAAGACCAGCGCCATGTCGGCACTGCGGCCCGAGGTGATGAACTGCTTCACGCCGTTCAGCACCCAGCCGTTGCCGCGCCGTTCGGCCCGCGTCTTGAGGTTCGAGGCGTCCGAGCCCGCGTGCGGCTCGGTCAGGCAGAAGGCGCCCAGCATCTCGCCGCGGGCGAGCGGCTTCAGCCACTTTTCCTTCTGCTCGTCCGACCCGTAGGCCAGCAGCGCCGCGCAGTCGGGCGAGTTATTGACGCTCATCACCGTCGACAGGCCGCCGTCGGCCGCCGCGATCTCCTCCAGCGCCAGCACGTAGGACACCATGTCGGCGCCGGCGCCGCCCCACTCCGGAGGCACCGTCATGCCCATGAAGCCGAGACGTCCCATTTCGGCCAGCAGCGACCGGGGAATCTCGCCGGCGGCTTCCCAGGCCCGCACATGCGGCAGCACCTGCTCCTGCGCGAAGGCGCGGGCGGTGTCGCGGATGAGCGTCTGTTCTTCGCTGAGCAGCATGGCTACCAGGGCAGCTCGGCGCCGTCGTAGTTCAGGAAGCGGCCATTGTCGGCGGGCTTCAGCCCGTCGATCACCTTCACCATCGAAGGCACGCTCTGGGCGATGGTGAGCGTCGCGGCCTTGCCGCCCATGTCGGTCTGCACCCAACCCGGATGCAGCACGACGCAGATCAGGCCTTTGGCAGCCGTGTCCTTCGACAGGCTCTGCCATTCCATGTTGAGCGCCGTCTTGCTGGCGCGATAGGCGTAACGTGCACCGTCATTGTGCGTGATGCTGCCCAGACGGCTGGAAATCGCGATCAGCTTGCGATCCTTCGAGGCCGCCACCTGCTCGACGAAAGCCTCGGCCATCATCAGCGGCGCCAGCGCATTCACTTCGAACGTGTCGCGCCAGACCTTGGGGTCGATGCGCCCGAGGTCTCCCGCCTCGCTGCCCGAGACACCGGCGTTGCAGATCAACACGTCGATCGCCTCGCCCTTCAGCTCCGACGCCAGCGCCTTGACGGCCCCGTAGTCGGTGACTTCGAGCTTGTGGAGATGGATGTCGCCCGCGACCTCCTTCAACGACTCGGGCGAGCGTGCACAGGCGTGCACCTTCCAGCCCCTGGCGGCGTACTGCTTCACGAAGTCGAGACCGAGGCCGCGCGCGGCGCCGGTGATCAGGACGGTGCTCATCGGGTACTCCTTCTACTCATGCGGCGGCGCTCAGCGACGGGACGACATCATGCGGGCGCGCTGGCGCTGCCAGTCGCGATCCTTGATCGACTGGCGCTTGTCGTGCGCCTGCTTGCCGGTGGCCAGCGCGATCTCGATCTTGGCGCGACCGCGCGGATTGAAATAGACCTGCAGCGGCACGACCGTGCGGCCCTCGCGCTGGATGGCACCGATCAGCTTGTTGATCTGACCGCGATGCAGCAGCAGCTTGCGCGCCCGGCGCGGCTCGTGGTTGTTGCGGTTGCCCGAGGCGTAGATCGGGATGTTGGCATTGACCAGCCAGGCCTCGCCGCCCTCTTCCGTCACATAGGATTCGGCGATCGTGCTGCGCCCGCCGCGCAACGACTTGACCTCGGTGCCGGTCAGCGCGAGGCCGGCCTCGAAGGTCTCCTCGATGAAGTAGTTGTGCCGCGCCTTGCGGTTCTGGGCCACAACGGTGCGGTCCAGTTCCGGTTTATTGGCCACGGGACACTCGTGAGTTGGAAGAACCCGGTTTCTAGTTGATCAGGCCGGCGCCGACCATGGCCTCGTGCACGGCCTTCCTGCTGCTCTCGGCGATCGGCACCATCGGCAGGCGCATCTCGGCGCTGCACTGGCCGATCAGCTCGGCGGCGTACTTCACCGGGCCGGGGCTGGTCTCGCAGAACATCGCCTTGTGCAGGGGCATCAACCGGTCCTGCAGCTCGAACGCCTTGTCGAGGTCGCGCTTCTTCCACGCATCGTGCATGTCGCCGCACAGGCGCGGCGCCACGTTGGCCGTCACCGAGATGCAGCCGTCGCCGCCCTGCGCCAGGAAGCCGAGCGCGCTGGCATCCTCTCCCGAGAGCTGGACGAAGCCCTTCTTCGCCT
>JBILYJ010000257.1:0-7208 GCA_044377795.1 Reyranella sp.
TCGCCGACTCGATCCTGGGCGTCGGCGTCCGCGAGGGCACGCCGAAATCCGACGTCTTGACGGTCGAGGCGTTCAAGCGGTGCCCACCGCGCCCGATGCCGCGGTCGACCGCACCAGGGCCGCTATCTGGGGCTGACGCGCGCCGTTGCCACAGATTGTGCAGCCCCGGACTCGGCAGAGTCGCGGTTCATCACGCACGCGGTAACGCGCCAGCAGCTATGGTATTGCCACTGATGACGTCTTTCCTTTCTACTTCTTTCAAGAGCAACGACCCGATGACCGGACAGAAGTTGCTCGTCGCCAACCGCGGCGAGATCGCCATTCGCATATTCCGCTCGGTGGCCAATCTCGGCATGAGCAGTATCGCGGTCTATCCCGCCGACGACAGCGCCAGCCTTCATGTCGAGAAGGCCGATGCGGCGATCGTCTTGCCCGGCCGTGGCGTTGCCGCGTATCTCGATGGAGCAGCCATTTTGCGGGTGGCGAGAGAGGCGGGGGCGACAGCGATTCACCCCGGCTATGGCTTCCTATCGGAGAATGCAGCCTTCGCGCGCGCCTGTGCCGCGGCCGGCATCGCCTTTGTTGGTCCGACGCCTGAGATACTTGACCTGTTCGGCGACAAGCACCGGGCGCGGCAGCTTGCCCAGCAGGTCGGTGTGCCGACCTTGCCGGGCACAGAGGCGCCCACAACCCCCGAAAAGGCTCGGGCCTTCATGGAGGGGCTTGGAGCGGGGGCGGCCGTGATGGTCAAGGCAGTTGCCGGCGGGGGCGGTCGCGGCATGCGGCCGGTCCTGACGGTTGGCGAGCTCGAGGAGGCTTTTGCCCGTTGCCGTTCGGAGGCGACCGCGGCCTTTGGCTCGGGTGACCTTTACGTCGAGCAACTCGTCCGACAGGCGCGCCACATCGAGGTGCAGGTCATCGGTGACGGAGCGGGGGTGGCGCATCTGTGGGAACGCGACTGCTCACTCCAGCGCCAGCGGCAGAAGCTCGTCGAGTTCGCGCCCGCGCCGAACCTGGACGCTCATGTGCGGCAGCAATTGCTGGACGCTGCGCTGATGCTGGCGCGTGCCGCGAACTACCGCAGCCTCGGCACGTTCGAGTTCCTCGTGGATAGCACCAATGGGGCCTTCTACTTCATCGAAGCCAATCCGCGCCTGCAGGTCGAGCATACGGTGACGGAAGCGGTGACGGGCTTGGATCTGGTCGAGCTCCAACTCCGGCTGGCGGATGGCGCCACCCTGGCGGAGCTTGGTCTTGCGAGAAGTGCGGGACCGGCCCCGCGCGGCATGGCCATGCAGCTCCGCATCAACGGCGAGACGATGCAGCCCGACGGGACAGCCAAGCCGGGTGGTGGCCTCCTGAGCACGTTCGAGCCACCTTCCGGTCCGGATATTCGCGTCGATGGCTACGGCTATGCCGGCTACGCGACCAATCCAGCCTACGATTCGTTGCTCGCCAAGCTGATAGTGTTTGCCCGGAGCGGCAGCGTCGACGATGTAACGGGCAAGGGCTATCGGGCGCTCTGCGAGTTCAACGTTGCGGGCGCGCCGACCAATATCGCCTTTCTACAGGCGCTGCTCTCGGACAAGCACGTGCGAGCCGGCAACTTCGACACCGGCTTTGTGGCGGCCAATGCCCCGGGACTGCTCGCCGTGGACGCCGCCGCTCATCCGCGTCTGTACGCGACCGTGAAGGATGACGGGAGGCGCGGCGCTCGCGCTGGCGCCAAGGTCGATGCCACCGACCCGCTCTCCGTCCTCACCTACGGCCAGTCAACGCGCGGCCAGCCGGTACCGGGTGCCGGCCCGGCGGCGGGAGGCAGTCTGCAGGACGGGATGATCGGGGTCCGGACCCCGATGCAGGGCACTGTCATTTCGGTGGCCGTCTCGATCGGGGACGCCGTGCCTTTGGGGGTCGAGGTCGCAGTGATGGAAGCCATGAAAATGGAACACGTCATCAAGGCGACTGCGAGTGGCATCGTCCGGGCCATCCACGTCGAGCCGGGTGAAACCCTCTGGGAAGACCAGTTGCTGCTCAGCCTGGAGCCTTCAGAAATCGCCGTAGAGGCCGCGGGCGCAGGAGAGGAGGTCGACCTCGATGCCATCCGGCCGGACTTGGCTGAGATGCTCGAGCGGCGGGCCCTGACGCGAGACGAGAACCGGCCAGAGGCCGTCAAGCGCCGCCACACGACCAACCATCGAACCGCGCGCGAGAATGTGGAAGACCTGATCGATCCGGGTACGTTCGTCGAGTATGGCCCCCTGGTCGTGGCGGCACAGCGACATCGGCGGACGCTCGACGATCTGCTCACCCGCAGCCCGGCCGACGGTCTCGTGACCGGCGTCGGTCGCGTGAACGGGCATATGTTCGACGCGCCCGCCACGGGTGTTGCCGTGATGGCCTATGACTACACAGTGTTTGCCGGAACACAGGGCGTTCACAATCATTGGAAGACCGACAAGATCCTCGACATCGCCGAGGACGGGCGGATGCCGCTGGTGCTGTTTGCCGAAGGCGGCGGTGGTCGACCCGGCGACGACGACTATGGCGGCTTCATCCAGTTCGACACCTTCCATCACTTCGGTCAGCTCTCGGCTCTGGTGCCGCTGATCGGTATCGTCTCGGGGCGCTGTTTCGCGGGCAATGCGTCGCTGCTCGGCTGCTGCGATGTGATCATCGCGACCGCCGATACGACGCTGGGGATGGGCGGCCCGGCCATGGTCGAGGGTGGCGGGCTTGGCGTGTTCACGCCTGAGGAGATCGGCCCGATGGCGGTGCAGACGCGCAATGGCGTCGTCGACATCCTGGTTGCCGACGAAGCCGAAGCCGTCGCCGTCGCCAAGAGGTACCTCGCCTATTTTCAGGGGCCCCTGAAGAGCTGGACCGTGCCGGACCAGCGCTTGATGCGCCACATCGTGCCCGAGAACCGGCTGCGCACCTATGAGGTGCGCGACGTGATCCAAACACTGGCCGATGAAGGTTCGGTGCTTGAGCTGCGCCGCGACTTTGGGCGTACGCTGGTCACGGCGTTGATCCGTCTCGAAGGCCGTACGGTCGGTGTGATGGCCAACGATCCGAAGCATCTCAGCGGAGCGGTCGATTCCGACGGATCCGATAAGGGCGCGCGCTTTATGCAGCTCTGCGACGCCTACGACATCCCGATGGTCAATCTATGCGATACGCCCGGAATCATGGTCGGCCCGGAAGCGGAGAAAACGGCGTTGGTTCGCCACGCTGCGCGCATGTTCCTGACGAGCTGCAACATGAGCGTTCCGTACTTTACGATCGTGCTGCGCAAGGCCTACGGGCTGGGGCAGAGCGCCATGGCCGGCGGCAACTACCGCGCGCCGTACTTCTATGTCTCGTGGCCGACCGGCGAGTTTGCGCCGATGGGTATCGAGGGGCAGGTCAAGCTGGGCTTTCGGGCCGAGCTTGCGGCCATCGTGGACCCGGAGGAGCGCCTCAAGCTCTTTGAGGCCAAGGTTGCGCAGGCCTATGAAGCGGGCAAGGCGTTGAACCGCTCGACCAACTTCATGCTCGACGACGTGATCGACCCGGCCGAGACGCGTAGCTGGGTCGTCAACATGCTGGCCGCGATCCGGCCCGGCCGGCCGCGCTCTGGCAAGAAGCGCCCCATGATCGACTCGTGGTGATGCCAGCGTGATCTCGAAGGCCGGTCGTGTCGGCAGCGATGGCACGACCGGCCAAGATCAGCCTCTCATTGCACACTACGACTAGTCGCATAGCCACACGGGCCGGACGGCGGATTATCCATGAAGAAGTCACGGTTCAACGAGCATTAGATCGCCTACATCCTGCGCAATACTCGATGAGCAACAACTGGCGACGTGACTCAAACCAAGAAACCTCCGGCAAACCCGGAGCGGTTCAGAGCTGGTCGGCCTTGACGAGAATCTCGAGGACGATCTGACCTATGCCTTCATGCGGCCCTGAGCGTTATACTGGCGGTTGACCCGCAAAGGAGATCACTCATGGCCGATGCCGAGCTCGCCCCGAACATGCCGCAGTGGATGATCGACCATACCAACCGCTACCTGTCGAGTGGCGGGACGGACGGTCACATGTACACCGCCTCGTTCCCCAACATGCCGACGCTGACGGTGCCGTCGCTGCTGCTGACGACGACCGGCCGCAAGTCGGGCCGGAAGTACATCTTCCCGTTGTTCTACGGAAAGGCCGGCAACAGCTACTTCATCGTCGCGTCCAAGGGTGGCGCGCCGGACCATCCGGGCTGGTACAAGAACCTGCTGGCCTATCCCGAGGCCGAGATCATGGTCGGCACCCAGAAGCTGAAGGTGCGCGCCCGTACGGCCAGCGCCGCCGAGCGTGGCGCTCTGTGGAAGCAGGCCGTGGTATTCTGGCCGCCCTACGACGACTACCAGCAGAAGGCGGCAGATCGCGAGATTCCGATCGTCGTCCTCGACCCGACCTAGATCCGTCGCCCCGAGCGCGGCGGCCTACGACAACTGCTGCTGCAGCTCGGCCCAGCGGTCGAGGATCGGCAGGATCCTGTCCTCCACCTCGGCGGGCAGGCTGAAGGTGACGCGATCGACGCCGATGTCGCGGCAGAACTTCAGCTGGCCCAGCACATCCGGCACCCGGAAGATCTTGATCGGCGGGCTGGCCGGATCGCGGCCCGCCTGCTTCGCCATCGCCCGGAACTTCTCCAGCATGATGCCGATGCCGCACAGGAAACGACCGTTCGACAGCGGGTCGCCTCCTGGCCGGTGGTCTGCTCGCCTACGGTCCCAAACCGATGGAGACCTTCCGGCAGACCGGCACCGTGGTGGCGAAGGTGCCGCAGGGCGCCCGCCCGGCCGACCGAGCGACCGCACCGCTGCGAACCGGCGATCGCCAGCGAACCGACGGGCGTCAGCCCGCAGCCTTCACCCACTGCTCCAGCTCCGGCAGGCGCTGGTCGATCTTCTCGGGACGCTGGCTGCCCAGCATGACGACCAGGCGATGCACGCCCAGCGCGGCATACTCCGTGACGGTCTCGGGCCCCGCGGTCATCGGCGGCGTGACTATCACCTGATAGTCGGGGCCGCGCTTCTTGCCGGCGCGGGCGAACGCTTCGTCGAGCTTGGCGAGCATGCCCTTGGTCCGGGCCGGGTCGAGGTTGAAGCCATACCAGCCGGCACCGAATCGGACGGCGCGGTTGAAGGCGGCATCAGCATAGCCGCCCACGACGATCGGGATGTGCGGCTTCTGGATCGGCTTGGGATCGAGGCGCAGCGTCTCGAACTTCACCCATTTGCCGGCGAAGTCGGTCACCGGCTCGGTCCACAGGCGCCGCATCACCTCCAGGAACTCGTCGCAGCGCTTGCCGCGATCCTCCCAGCGATAGCCGCAGGCTTCGACCTCTTCCTTGTTCCAGCCGACGCCGATGCCGAAGTCGAGGCGGCCGTCCGACAGCCAGTCGAGCGTCACCATCTCCTTGGCCGTGTAGATCGGGTTGCGCTGCGGCACCAGCGCGACGCCGGTGCCGAAGCGCAGCGTCTTTGTCGAGGCCGCGAGGAAGCCGAAAGTCGCCGTGACGTCGAGCATGCCGCCGCCGTCGGGGACCGGGATGCGGCCGTCCTTCGATCCGGGATAGCCGTAGGTGTTGCGGTCGAACAGGGCGACGTGCTCGCCCATCCAGATCGAGTCGAGGCCGGCACCCTCGGCCCGCCGGCCGAAGTCGCCGATCATCTTCGGCGTTGCCAGCGGCGACATGAAGGTTGCGAATGTTCCGATCTTCATCGTTTCTTCCTCAGTTGAGCCGCGCGGCCTGCGCCATCACCTCGATCGCCTCGGGCTGGCGCGACCGGACGCTGATCGTGTCGGCGCCGCAATCCTCCCACGCCCGGTAACGCTCGCGGATGCGGGCGGGTGGCCCAACCAGGGACTTCATGTCGACCCACTCGTCGGGCACCGCGGCGATGGCCTCGTCCTTGCGCTTGGCGAGGTAGAGTTCTTGGATGCGCCTGGCCGCGTCGCCGAAGCCGCGCCGCACCATGATGTCGTTGTGGAAGTTCTTGGTCTCGTGGCCCATGCCGCCGACATACAGGGCGACCTCCGGCTTGAGTTTTGCCAGCGCCCCCTTGACGTCGTCGTCGACCTGGACGTGGACCGAGGCGACGACCGAGAAGTTCTTCAGGCTCTTGCCGTCGCCGGCCCGGCGGAAGCCCTCCTCGAGCCACGGCCGGTATTCCTCCATGGCGCCCGGCATGAAGCCCATGGGCAGCCAGCCGTCGGCGATCTCGGCTGTCAGCTTGACCATCGTCTCGGTGCCGGTTGCCAGATAGATCGGCAGGTCGGGGTTCATGTGCAGGATCGACTTCAGCGGCTTGCCGATGCCCATCGCGCCGGGACCGGTATAGGGCAGGGCGATCTCTTTGCCGTCATGACTGACCGGCCCGTCGCGCCGGAATATCTTGCGCATGATCGTCACGTAGTCGCGGACCCGCCAATACGGCTTGCCCCACGGCTGGCCGTACCAGCCCTCGACGATCTGCGGGCCCGACACGCCGAGACCGGCGATGAAGCGGCCGCCGCCGGCCATGGCGTCGACCGTTGCCGCCGACATCGCGGCGTTGGCTGGGGTCCGGGCGGCGAGCTGCATGATGCCGGTACCGAGCTTGATGCGCTTCGTCACTGCGGCGAGGTAGGCGAGCGGCGTCACCGCGTCCGAGCCGTAGGCCTCGGCGGTCCACACCGAATCGTAGCCCAGCTCCTCGGCGCGCTGCACAAGCTTGACCGGGACATCAAGGTGCGCCCCAGAGTAGCCGATCGACAGGCCCAATTTCATTGCCGTCTTCTCCCCTGTACGCGCAAACTATAGCAAAAGGAAACGCGACTGGGGAAACGATGCCGAGATTGGGATACCTGCTGCCGACGCGCGAACGGGTCATGGAAGGGCGCGACGAGACCGGCTCGCTGCTGTCTCTGGCCGAAAGGGCCGAGGGGCTTGGCTTCGACTCGCTGTGGGTCGGCGATTCCCTGCTGGCCCGGCCGCGCCACGATCCGCTTACCTTGCTGGCGGCGGTGGCGGCGCGCACGCGACGGGCGGAACTGGGGACCGCGGTGCTGCTGCCGGCGCTGCGCAACCCGGTGGTGCTGGCCCAGCAGGTGGCCACCCTCGACCGGATCGCCGAGGGCCGGCTCGTCCTCGGCGTCGGCATCGCGACCGACGTCCCCAACATCCG
>JBILYJ010000258.1:0-7164 GCA_044377795.1 Reyranella sp.
TGCCATCCTCGGGCGCCGCCGTCACTGCGGCCTTGAGCCCGCCTTCGGCCGTGAATTCGAGCGCCAGACGGCGAGCGCGGGGTTGAACGCGGAGCTGGATGGTCACGCCGCCGGAGGTTCGTCGCAGGAAAAGGGGGTCGGCCGGGGCAGTGCTCAGCGCACGAAGGCCGGCCAGACATACTCCCACAGCAGGCTGCGGATGAAGAACAGGCCGAGCAGGAGGATGACGGGCGAGATGTCCACGCCGCCGAGGTTCGGCAGCACGCGGCGGATCGGGCGCAGGACCGGCTCGGTCAACTTGAAGAGCATGTCGACCACGACGCTGATGAAACGGTTGCGGATGTTCACCACGCCGAACGCCACCAGCCAGCTCATGATCGCGCTCGCGATCACGATCCAGGTGTAGATGTCGATAATCTTGTCGATCAGCACCGCCAACGACAGCATCGGGTCCCCGCCTCTTGAGACCGGCACTCCGCCGGCGCGGCACCCTACTCGGCGGGCGTTGCCGATCACAAGCCCATTCAGGCCCGAGAAAGGGCGAGTTCGACGCTGCCGAGGCGGATCGAGCGCACCGCGCTGATGTCGCGCGGTCCATGCTCGGGCAGCAGCCGGGCGCCGTCGATGAAGGTGCCGCCGGGACTGCCCAGATCCTCGAGGCCCAGACGCTGGCCCGAGAGCATCAGCCTGGCATGGGGCCGGCCGACCGAGGGATCGGGCACGCTGAGATCGGTCGGCGCCCCGCCTGGGGCGCCGGTCAGCGCATAGGTGCCCGACGTGCCGGCGACCGCGAGCGAGACCGTGCCGCCGTTGCCGAGCGCGCCGGAGAGCCGCCAGCCGCGCGCATCGGGCAGAGCCATCGAGGGGCCGGCCAGTGCGACCGGCCCGGTCGCCGGCGCGGGCCTGGGCGGAGGCGCGAAGCCGTAGCCAGCCCCGCCCCCGGCTCCGGCCGCGGGTTCGTCGCGCGGCCAGCGCATGAAGGCGAAGATCCAGAGCAGGATCAGGGGCACGATCGTGCCCACGCCGGTCAGCGTGAGCAGGATGGCGCCGAGGCCGGTCCATCCCGGCAGGCCGGCCTTCTCGACGATGCGCCAGGCCATCCACGCCGCCAGCACGGTGCCGACCAGCGCGAAGGCGCCGGTCAGGCCGAAGAAGCTCGTGAGAGCCGCGATTTCCACGCCCATCGGCTAGCGCCTCGGTGACGCTTCGCCGGCGGGCCAGGTGCTGAAGGCCAGCATGCCCATGACGATGAAGGAGCCGATGAACGGCACCAGATGGAAGAGCGAGAGCGCCCCGGAGAAGCCGGCGCGCGTGCAGATGCGCCAGGTCGGGATGATGAGGATGAGGGACATCAGCACGTAGCTGACCAGCAGGAGGGCCAGCGTGAGGGAGCCCAGGGCCAGCATCCATGTCACCAGGCTGGCCATGATGTCAGGCGAGGGCAACGACTTCGATCTCGACCATCACGTCGCGCGGCAACCGGGCGACTTCCACGGTCGAGCGCGCGGGCGTGGCGCTGCCGAAATATTCGGGCAGCCCGTAGACCTCGTTCATCGCGGCAAAGCTGTCCATGCTCTTCAGGAACACCGTCGTCTTCACCGCCTGGCCGAGATCGCTGCCCGCCGCCTTCAGCACTGCGCGCAGGTTCTTCAGCACCTGGTGCGTCTGCTCGGCGATGCCGCCCGCGACGATCTCGCCGGTCGCGGGATCGAGCGGGATCTGGCCGGCGCAGAAGACCAGCCCGTTGGCCACGACCGCCTGCGAATAGGGGCCGAGCGCCCTGGGGGCGGCGTCGGTCTGAACGACCTTCTTGGCGTGGGCCATCGTCTACTCTCCATCGAAAATGCGGATCGAATTGCCGGCCGGACGCTATCACAGGCCGGTTTGCTTGACAGGGGGCCCGGCAACCATTATCCGCGCGGTTCTCCAGGGTCGGAGGGGGCTGTAGCTCAGCTGGGAGAGCGCCTCGTTCGCAATGAGGAGGTCAGGGGTTCGATCCCCCTCAGCTCCACCAACCACCCCCGACCCCTTAGCCGTTGCCATCCGGCCTTCATTCGCTGGCCTGTCGCGGCGCATCACGGCACAATTGCACTCGATGCGCAGACGCAAACGCCCCTCCCCGGCAGACCTCGGCCTCACCGCCGCCGAAGGACGCATCCTCACGTCGCTGCGCACGCCGCAGCGCGTGCAGGAATACGTCACGGCCCTGCCGGCCAATTTCGAGCACGGCGGCGATTGCCTGCGCTCCGTGCGCGGCGTGCTGCATCACCGCGAGGCCCACTGCCTCGAGGCGGCCTTCGTCGCGGCCTGCGCGCTGTGGCTGCAGGGCGAGCCGCCCCTGGTCATGGACCTGACGTCCACGCGCGAGGATGCCGATCACGTCGTCACCCTGTTCCGCCGCGACGGCTGCTGGGGCGCGATCTCCAAGAGCAACCATGTCTGGCTGCGCTGGCGCGACCCGGTCTATCGCAGCCTGCGCGAGCTCGCGATGTCGTACTTCCACGAGTACTTCAACAAGGGCCGCAAGACGCTGCGGACCTATTCGGTCTCGATCGATCTGCGCCGCTTCGCGCCCGACACCTGGATCACCAGTGAAGAAGATTGCTGGGAGGTCGGCGCCGCGCTCGACGATGCGCGCCACTACCCGCTGATCAGGCCGGCGCAGAAGCGCTGGCTGATGCCGCCCGATGCCACCGTGCTGCGGGCCGACGACCTCGTCCAATACGAAAGCCGCGACCGCACGACGGCGCGCAAATACTGAAGGGAGCCTACGATGAAACGACTCCTCTCGATCCTGATGCTGATGCTGCTGGGCACCGCCACGCCGGCCGCCGCCCAGATCCCTCCGGAATGGCAGGCCGCCGCCCAGGCCGTGATCGGCGAGCTGGAGCGCGACACGCCGCTGGCCGCCAAGCCATGGACCGGCGCGGAGCTCACGCAAGGATGGAACCTCGCGCGCGCCTGGCGGCGGCACAACAACGGCAACATCGAGATCATCCTTGCCGAGTATCTGACGTTCGTGGCGCTCTGCCGCATCGGCTGCGCCGGCAGCACGATCGAGGGCCAGGGCTACATATCCGTGGCCGAACAGGTGAAGGCGCTGATCGCCCAGAATGGCGGGTCCTATGCGCTGGCATCGAACGCCAGTACGTGGCTCGCCGGTCTCGCCGATCCGACGGGTGCAGCCCAGAAGAACGTGGCCCTCTGGGCGAAGGATCCCGACGTCCCATCGGCCGACTTCGCGACCGGCAACCTCTATGCGCTCACCTGGCTGCTGGCGCGCAAGCGACCGACGCCCGAGGCACAGGCCGACACCTTCGCCCGCTTCGCGATCCTCGTGCAGACCAAAGCCTGGATCGGCACCCGCTGCCTCGACATCTCCAAGGTGGCCACGGTGCTCGGCGCACCACCGCGTATTGATACTTGCAATTAGGACCACCTCATCCTGAGAGGCTGGCCGGAAATGAATTGAATCAGTTCTAGCACTTACCTCATCCTGAGGAGGCCACGAAGTGGCCGTCTCGAAGGATGGGCAACAGACGAAGTGCTCGTGCCCACCCTTCGAGACGCATCGCTACGCGATGCTGCTCAGGGTGAGGTTATCGGGTCCGTTCATAACCCGTTGTTTTAGCTGCATTCATTTCCGGCCAGACTCTGAGGAGCGGCCCCCTCGAATACCTCGGGGTAAACTCCGGGCCGCGTCTCGAAGGATCGGCAACAGGCGGAGTGCGCGTGGCCCATGCTTCGAGACGGCCGCTTTGCGGCCTCCTCAGCATGAGGTTGTTGTGGTTGTTGGCGGGTGAAAGAAAAAGGGGGCCGTGAGGCCCCCTTCCCGAGTCCGAATGCGATCGCTGCGCTACTCGGCGGCGATCTGCTCGTGCACGAACTTCTTGGCGTCGAAGTCCTCGGCGACCTTGAGGTCGTTGCCGATCAGCTTCTCGATGTCGATCTCGGCGTAGCCCAGCACGCCCATGTCACCCAATGCCTTCTGCACCTTCGGCCCGAACAGGCCGATCTCCTTGAGGATCGGCACGATGCGGGTGAAGAGGCGGGTGCGGAACTGCTGCATGGCGCCCGAGTGGTAGGCGTGCTCCAGCATCTCCTTCACCGGCAGGCCCGACCGCATCCAGACTTCGCCCTGGTTGAAGCGGTCACGCATGAAGTAGAGCGCCTCGACGACGAACTCCTCGCGCTCGGCGCGCTCGGCATCGGAGAGGTGCGGATAGTATTCGCGCAGCGCCATGCGGCCGAAGGTGACGTGCCGCGCCTCGTCCTGCATGACATAGGCGTTCACGGAGCCGGCCAGGTTGTTCTTGGCGGTGTCGCGGATACGCTGGAAGGCGGCGAGCGCCAGGCCTTCGATCAGGACCTGCATGCCGAGATAGGTCATGTCCCAGCGGCGGTCGGTCAGCGTCTGCTCGAGCAGGTTCTTCAGCGAGTCCGTGATCGGATAGGCCGACTTGAACTTCTCGTGGATCAGACGCTTGTAGCTCTCGACGTGGCGGGCCTCGTCCATCACCTGCGTCGCGGCATAGAACTTGGCGTTCATGTCCGGCACGGTGTTGACGATCTTGGCGGTGGCGATCAGCGCGCCCTGCTCGCCGTGCATGAACTGGCAGATGGAATGGCACTGCAGGTTGAAGCGCAGCCAGTCCTTCTCCTTGTCGGTCATCTTGTCCCAGAAGGGCGAGCCGTAGATCGGGATCGTCTCGTCGGCCATGCCCATCGGGTTGCCTTCGAACAGCTCCTGGGACCAGTCGATACGGGTGCTGGTGTCCCACTGCTGCTGCTTGCCCTTCTCGTAAAGGTTCAGCAGGTCGGCGGAGCCGTCCTCGTATTCCCAGTTGAAGGCGATCTCGGTGGCGCCATCGAACTTCCAGTTCGTGATTTCGACCGGCAGCTGATAAATTTTTTGCGTTGTCATCGGCTCTTGCCTCCTCGCCCTGAACCTTGTCCCATCCCTTAGGAGCGTCGAAACAATGACGCTCCGCTCATTTTTCTCGGCGGACGCTAGCACAGTCTGCTAGGAGAGTCCGCCCGGAAATCGGGCATCTGAAGACGGGTTTTTGATGTCCTATAATCAGCTGCGCATCGCCAAGATCATCCAGGAAACGCCGGACGCCCGCTCCTTCGTCCTCGAGGTGCCGGCCGATCTCGCCGAGAAATACCGCTATCGCGCCGGCCAGTTCCTGACCTTCCGCGTCCCCCACGCCGACGGCGCCTTCAACCGCTGCTACTCCCTCTCCAGTGCCCCCGAGACCGACGGGCTGCCGAAGGTCACGATCAAGCGGGTCGCCGGCGGCAAGGGCTCCAACTGGTTCCACGACTCTTTGAAGGAGGGCGGCACGCTCGACGTCCTGCCGCCGGCCGGCCGCTTCGTGCTGGGCGAGGGCGATGCCCCGCTCCTGCTGTTCGGCGGCGGCAGCGGCATCACGCCCATGATGTCGCTGATCAAGAGCGCCCTTAGGGGACCGCGCCGCATCCGCCTGTTCTATGCCAACCGCGACAGGCAATCCGTCATCTTCGACGCCGAGTTCGAGGCGCTGCTTGCGGCCCATCCCGGCCGGCTGGAGATCGTCCATCACCTCGATGCGACGCAGGGCATCATCAAGCCCGAGGAGATCGTCGCGGCCATGAAGGGCTTCGAGGCGGGCGACGTCTATCTCTGCGGCCCCGGCCCGTTCATGAAGCTGGTCGAGGAGACGCTGTTCGAACACGGCATGCCGCACGAGAAGGTGCGCATCGAACGGTTCGAGGCCTCGGGCAACGACGCGGTCCCGATCGAGCCCAGCGAGGAAGGCGACGTGATCCCGAGCGAGATCACGATCCACTTCGAGGGCAAGGTGCACAAGGTGGCCTATGCGAAAGGCCAGACGATCCTCGAGGCGGCGCGCGCCGGCGGGCTCAACCCGCTCTCCTCCTGCGAAGAGGGCTTCTGCGCCTCCTGCGCGGCCAAGCGTATCAAGGGCAAGGTCATCCTGGCCAAGAACGACATCTATACGCCCGAGGATCTCGCCAATGACTGGATCCTGACCTGCCAGGGCCACTGTTTCGGGGCCGAGGTCGAGATCACCTACGACGTGGTGTAGCGATCAGCGCCCGTCCCCTCGCCCAGGCGACCATCCTGACCCTGGTCGCCGGCATCGCCGACGCCGTGGGCTATGTCACCATGGGCGGCGTGTTCGCGGCCAACATGACCGGCAATACGGTGCTGGCCGGCATCGACATCGCCAAGGGCAACCATCTCGGCGCGTGGAACCATCTCACGCCGCTGGTCGCGTTCTTCCCCGGCGCCATGCTCGCCCGTGCGATGCTGCGCCTGTTCAAGGGGCCCGCGGCCGGCATCCTGCTCGAGGCCGCACTCCTCGCGGCCGTCGGCTTCCTTCCCGTGGGCGAGCAGACTGCGGTGATGATCGTCGCCTTCGCGATGGGACTGCAGGCCTCGACGATCACCAGCTTCGCCGGCCATTCGGTCAGCACCGTCGTCGTAACCAGTACCCTGGCCCGCACCGCCGACGCGGCCGTCGACCGGCTGTGGCGCGGCGCCGCGATATCCCCGCCCTCGGCGCTCAACACCGGGCTGCTGGCGCTGACCTGGACCGGTTACCTGGCGGGCGCCGTGATCGGCGGCCTGCTGTTGCCGGTCCTGGCCTGGCCGCTGCTCGTGCCGGCCGTGTTGCTGGTGCTGATGCTGCCGTTGCTGTGAAACGCGCCTACGCCGTCGCGATCGCTTTCTCGACGAACATCTTCCTGTCGAACTCCTCGGCCACCCGGCCATCGTTGGCCAGGACCTCGACCACGTCGATCTTTGCGTAGTCCATCACGCCCATCTCGGTGAAGGCCTTCTGTACCCGCGGCCCCCACAGGCCGATATCCTTCACGGTCGGCACGACGCGGCTGAACAGGCGGCCCCGGAAGGACTGCATCTGCTTTGAATTGTAGTGGATGTCGTCGAGCACCTTGGCCGGCAGGCCGAGCCGCTCCCAGACCTCGGACTGGTTGAAGCGGTCGCGCATGAAGTAGAGCGCCTCGACCAGGAACTCCTCGCGCTCGTCGCGCTCGGCCTCCGACAGGTGCGGATAGTATTCGCGCAGCGCCAGGCGCCCGAAGGAGACGTGGCGCGCCTCGTCCTGCATGACATAGGCGTTCACCGCACCGGCCAGC
>JBILYJ010000259.1:0-7146 GCA_044377795.1 Reyranella sp.
GGGTCGTCACCGACGGGTACACGAACTTCACGGGGAAGCCCGCGCCCTGCGAGGAGAAGGCGAAGAAGTCGATCACGATGCCGTAGCCGACCTGGCCCGAATTCACCGCCTCCGGCACGCCGAACGAGCGGTCTGTGACGGTGCGCAGGTTGCCGGCGATCTCCTTGGTCGTACGCCAGCCCTTGTCCCAGCCCTCGCCCTGCAGGATCGTCTCGATCGTGAGGTGCGTCGTGCCCGAGCGCGAGGGCGCCGAGATCGACACATGGTCGAAATAGGGCGCCTGCGCGAGGTCCTGCCACTCCTTGGGCGTCGGCAGCTTGTTCGCCTTCACGTAGCGCTCGTTCCACATGATGCCGTAGCCCGAGGCCGCAAAGCCGGAATAGAAGCCGTCCTTGTCGTTGACCGGATAGGAGCCGACCTTTTCGGCGATGCCGGTGGCCTTGGGCTTGTAGGCGCTGAGCAGCTTCTTGCCCTTCAGCACCTCGAAAGCGTCGGGCGCGGAGGCCCAGAAGAGATCGACCTGGTTGTTGCCCTTGGTCTCCTCGATGAACTTCACGCCGGCATTGGTGTTGCGGTTCTGCACTTCCAGCGTGGCGCCCGGCACGGCCTTCTCGAAGGCCTTCTTGATCGGGTCGGTGACGTCCTTGGAGAACGAGGTGACGACCGTCACCTTGCCGGTCTGCGCAAAGCCGGCACCGGAAGTGAGCACGACGCCCAGGGCGGAGCCGAGGGCAAGGGCGGAGCGGCGGAACATGGGGTTTCTCTCCTGTAGTTTCTGATCAGGCTGCTTCGATGAAGCTGTCGAGCACCTTCTTGGGGCCGGCTTTTTCGAATTCTATGTCGAGTTTGTTACCGTCCACGGCGACGATGAGGCCGTAGCCGAATTTCTGGTGGAAAACCCGCTGGCCAATGCTGAGATCGACCCTGTCGCCCTCGGTCGCGCGCCGATCATCAGGCGTCTCGTCGCGATAGCGGCCGCGGCGGCCGGGAACGCCCAGGCTCTCATATTCGAAGCCGCTGGCCTGGTCGCGCAGCCCGCCATGGTGGCCGGCCGAGTAAGTCGCATAGAGGCCGGCGTCGCTGCTCTGGGCAAGCTGGGCCGGGGGCAGTTCGCGCAGGAAGCGCGATGGGACCGCAGCCTGCCACTGGTTGAACACGCGACGGTTGGCGGCGAAGGAGACATAGGCCCGCTTGCGCGCCCGCGTCAGCCCGACATAGGCCAGCCGGCGCTCCTCCTCGAGACCGGCCATGCCCTTGTCGTCGAGCGCCCGCTGGTTGGGGAACAGGCCTTCCTCCCAACCCGGCAGAAACACCGTGTCGAACTCGAGTCCCTTGGCGGCATGAAGGGTCATCACGCTCACCATGTCGGTGTCGTCGCGCGATGCCATGTCGGTGAGCAGCGCCACGTGCTCCATGAACGCCGGAAGCGAATCGAACTCCTGCAGCGCGTTGACGAGCTCCTTCAGGTTCTCGATCCGGCCCTCGGCCTCGGGCGAACGGTCGAGGCGCAACATGTCGGTGTAGCCCGACTCGTCGAGGATGGTTTCGACCACCTCGACATGGCTCATGCCGTCGAGCATCGCCCGCCAGCGTTCGAAGTTGCGGATCAGGTCGCCCAGCGACTTGCGTGGGCGGGCCTTCAGCTCGTCGGTCTCGAGCGCGCGCCGCGTCGCCTCGAACAGCGAGATCTTCTGCGTGCGCTGGATCAGCCGCAGCGTGCGCAGGGCCGATTCGCCTAGGCCCCGGCGCGGCGTGTTGTAGATGCGCTCGAAGGCGAGGTCGTCGTCGTGCTGGATGGTGACGCGGCAATAGGCCAGCGCGTCGCGGATCTCCTGGCGCTCGTAGAAGCGCGGGCCGCCGATCACGCGGTAGGGCAGGCCCATGGTGATGAAGCGTTCCTCGAATTCGCGGGTCTGGAAGCCGGCGCGCACCAGGATCGCGATCTGCGCGAGCTTGTGCTTGTCGCGCTGCAGCGCCTCGATCTCCTCGCCGATGGTGCGCGCTTCCTCGTCGCCATCCCAGACACCGCGCAGCGAGATGCGCTCGCCCTCCTTGGTGTCGGTCCACAGCGTCTTACCGAGCCGCCCCTCGTTGTGCGAGATCAGGTGGGACGCGGCGGCCAGGATGTGCGGCGTCGAGCGGTAGTTGCGCTCCAGCCGGACGATGGTGGCGCCGGGGAAATCCTTCTCGAAGCGCAGGATGTTGCCGACCTCGGCGCCGCGCCAGCCGTAGATCGACTGGTCGTCGTCGCCGACGCAGCAGACGTCCTGCGTGCCCTGCGCCAGCAGGCGCAGCCAGAGATACTGCGCGACGTTGGTATCCTGATACTCGTCGACCAGGATGTGGCGAAAGCGGCGGTGATAGACCGCCAGAATATCGGGGTGCTTCTGCCACAGGGTCACGCAGTGCATCACCAGGTCGCCGAAGTCGACGGCGTTCACCTCGCCGAGGCGCTCCTGGTACTGGCGGTAGATGTCGGCCGCCCGGCCGTTGGCGAACTCGCCGGCGTCGTCGCCCGAGACCTTTTCGGGCGTCAGCGCGCGATCCTTCCAGCGCTGGATGATCCCGGACAGGATGCGCGCCGGCCATTTTTTGTCGTCGATCCCCTCGGCCTGCAGCAGCTGCTTGATCAGCCGCGTCTGATCGTCGGTGTCGAGGATCGTGAAATTGCTCTTCAGCCCGATCAGCTCGGCATGGCGGCGCAGCACGCGCACGCCGATCGCGTGGAAGGTCCCCAGCCACATCCCGTCGGCTGCGCCGCCGATCAGGCTCGCTACGCGATCGAGCATTTCGCGGGCCGCCTTGTTGGTGAAGGTGACCGCCAGGATCTGCGATGTCCGGGTCTGGCCGGTGAGCAGCAGATGGGCGATGCGGGTGGTCAGCACGCGCGTCTTGCCGGTGCCGGCGCCGGCGAGGACCAGCAACGGGCCGCCGGCATGGGTGACGGCCTGGCGCTGCTCGTCGTTCAGCCCTTCGAGATGGGCCGTGGGCGCGAGGGCACGCCGCGCCGGGACCGGATCGGCCGGAGCGGGGTCATCGATGATTTCGAACGGATCGGCGGGGGGCGCCATGCACCGTCATATAGCAATCGCGACGGCGGACGCCTATCTTTGAGACTGTGGACGCGCGTGGTGCGCGGCGGAGGTGAGCGGATGGCCCGAGGGTTGAACGGTTCCGCAAACGGGTCGGGCCATTGGCCTCCCCCCGGCGACGAGGGCGTGGTCGCCCGCCCCCCCGGCGGCGGGTCCAATCTGCCGCCTCCGGTCGCGGCGGCGCTGCCCGCCGTGGTCGGCGTCAGGACCACCATCCCGGAGAGCCGCCGCTCGGCCCAGACTTTGGGCACGGAGCGTGAAGGTCACGGCATCCTGGTCGACGAGGAGGGCCTCGTGCTCACCATCGGCTATCTCATCATGGAAGCCGACACGGTTACGATCACCGACATCGAGGGCAACGAGACGGCCGCCCGCATCGTCGGCTACGACTATGAGAGCGGCTTCGGGCTGGTGCGGACCGAGAACCCGGTCCCGCTGAAGCCGATGGTGTTCGGCGACTCCGATTCCCTCGCCTTGCGCGGCGAGGCCTATGTCGCGGGCGTCGGCGGCGAGAAGGCGGCGCTCAAGGTCAAGGTCGCCGGCCGGCGCGAGTTCGCCGGCTACTGGGAGTATCTACTCGACAGCGCCATCTTCACGGTGCCGGCCTATCCGCTGTGGGGCGGCTCGGCCCTGATCGGCCAGAACGGCGAACTGCTCGGCGTCGGCTCGCTGCTGGTGCAGGAGGCGCTGGGCCCGGGATCGCCGGCGTTCCCCGGCAACATGTATGTGCCGATCAATCGGCTGAAGCCGATCTTCGGGGAGCTGGTCTCCACCGGCCGCCTGTCGACGCCGCCGCGCCCGTGGCTCGGTATCTACACGGTCGAACACATGGGCCAGCTCGTGGTCGGCGGCATTTCCGACGGCGGGCCCGCCGATCGAGCCGGCCTGCAGCGCGGCGACATCCTCCACGCGTTGAACGACGAGGTGCTCGACGATGTGGCCGACTTCTATCGCAAGCTCTGGGCGATCGGCCCGGCGGGCTCCGTGGTGAAGCTCCGGATGGAGCGCGAGGGCGATGCGTTCGACGTCACCATCCGTACCGGCGATCGCGCTACCTATCACAAGTACGGCGCCGACTGATCCGCCTGTGAATAGCTGCGCTTTGACTCGGGCGCCGCACGCTGCATAGGTTCGCGTCGAGCGACAACCGGGGAGACATCGATGGCCAAGGCATTCGCCTCGCAGGCGGATATGACGGACAAGAAGATCACCTTCAGCCGTCTGTCCGAGCACGCCTATGCCTTCACCGCCGAGGGCGACCCCAATACCGGCATCGTGATCGGCGACGACGCGGTCATGGTGATCGACGCGCAGGCGACGCCGAAGATGGCGGAGCAGGTGATCGAGCGTATCCGCACCGTCACCGACAAGCCGATCAAGTACGTGGTGCTCTCGCACTATCATGCCGTGCGCGTGCTCGGCGCCAGCGGCTATGCACCCGAGCACATCATCTGCAGCGAAGCCACGCGCGACATGATCGTCGAGCGCGGCGCGCAGGACTACAAGTCCGAGCTGCAGCGCTTCCCGCGCCTGTTCCAGGCGGCGGAGACCATTCCTGGACTGACCTGGCCCACCATCACCTTCGCGGACCGCATGACCCTGTGGCTGGGCAAGCTGCAGGTCGACATCATCCATGCCGGCCGCGGCCACACCAAGGGCGACACGATCGTCTGGCTGCCCGAGGAGCGCACCCTGTTCAGCGGCGACCTCGTCGAGTATGGCGCCACGCCCTATTGCGGCGATGCGCACTACAAGGACTGGCCGGAGACCCTGCAGAAGCTTCGCGATCTCAAGGCCGAGGCGCTGGTGCCGGGCCGGGGCGACGCGCTGATCGGAGAGGGCGCCGTCGAGGAAGGCATCGCCGGAACCCAGGCCTTCCTGAGCGACCTCTACAAGGTCGTGGAGAAGAGTGCCGAGGCCGGCGACTCGCTGAAGCAGGCCTACGACAAGGCGATGGTCGCGCTGCAGCCGCGCTACGGCAACTGGGTCATCTTCGAGCATTGCATGCCGTTCGACGTCAGCCGCGCCTACGACGAGGCCAAGGGCCTCGACCATCCGCGCATCTGGACCGCCGAGCGCGACATCGAGATGTGGGCGGCGCTCGAAAAGGCCGAGTGACGCTGCTTTCCGTAGCGTGCTTCGATGAGTTCCTACACCTATCGACATTACGAGTACCGGAAGCCGCCTGAACTCGACGGCGAGCGCAGGCGCCGGCCGGTCGTGATCGTCGGCGCCGGCATGGCCGGTCCGACGCTGGCGCTGGCATTCGCCCAGCGCGGCGTGCCGTCGGTGATTCTCGACGAGGACGACACGGTGAGCCTCGGCAGTCGCTCGATCTGCCAGGCCAAGCACAGTCTCGAAACCTGGGATCGGTTCGGCGTCGCGAGCCGCATGGTCGAGAAGGGCATCACCTGGGAGCAGGGCGAGCTCTATCTCCACGACAAGCCGGTCTTCCGCTTCAACCTTCAGCCAGAGCCCGGCCACAAGTTCCCGGCCTTCGTGAACCTGCAGCAGTATTACGTGGAGGAGTATCTCTACGAGCGCTGCCTCGCGGAGCCTCTTGTCGAGATGCGCTTCCGAAACAAGGTCCTCGCGGTCACGCCGGGCCACGATGGCGTCGCGGTCGAGGTCGAGACGCCGGATGGGCAATACACGCTCGACGCCGAGTGGCTGGTCGCCTGCGATGGCGTGCGCAGCACCGTGCGGCACCTGCTGGACCTGCCGTTTCCGGGCGAGGTCTTCCACGACCGGTTCCTGATCTCCGACATCCGGCTGCTGAGCGAGTTGCCGAAGGAGCGGCGCTTCTGGTTCTACCCGCCGTTCCATCCGACCAACTCGGTGCTGCTGCACCGCCAGGCCGACAACGTGCTGCGTGTCGATTTCCAGCTCGGCCGCGACGCCGATCCGGAGGAGGAGAAGAAGCCGGAGAACATCGACCGGCGCCTGCGGCAGATGTTCGGTCCCGAGGCGCGCTGGGAGCATGAGTGGACCAGCGTCTACACCTTCACCTGCCGCATGATGGAGCGCTTCGTCCATGGCCGGGTGATCTTCGCCGGCGATGCCGCACACGTCGTCTCGCCGTTCGGCGCGCGCGGCGGTAACGGCGCCATCGCCGATGTCGACAATCTCGCCTGGAAGCTGGCGATGGTGCTGGGCAAGGCGTCGCCGGTGTCGCTGCTGGACAGCTATTGCAGCGAACGGCGCGCGGCGGCGCAGGAGAACATCCTGAACTCGACGCGCAGCACCGACTTCATCACGCCGAAGTTCCCCGCCTCGCGGGCCTTCCGGGACGCCACGCTCTCGCTGGCGCGCGACTTTCCCTTCGCCCGCGCACTGATCAACAGCGGCCGGCTCTCGGTACCGACCGTGCAGGCGGGCTCGCCGATCGATACGCCGGACGGCGATACCGACTGGGTGCGCGGGCCGGGCCCCGGCCGGGCGATGCTCGACGCGCCGATCGGGCGGGAAGGCAGTGGCTGGCTGATCGACGCGCTGGGACCGGACTTCACCGTGCTGACCTTCGACGACAAGGAAGCGTCGGTTGCCGACCTGCCGTCCGGGATGACGCGCGTCTGCATTGCGGGCGACGGGCTCGCCCGCCAGCGCTATGATGGTCGGCCCGGCACGACTTATCTGATCCGGCCCGACCGCTATGTTGCGGCTCGCTGGCGCAGGTTCGATGGGGCCGCGATCACCGCGGCGGTTCGGCGGGCCACGGGCAACGACTGAAGGAGATCGCGATGGCCGACATCACGACCGGCGCGCTGCGCCGCACGTTGAATCTTGCGCGCCCCGACGATGTCTACAACGCGATCGTCGACGCGCATCGGGATCTGAGCGACGAACAGTGCCGCGCCTTCGATGCGCGGCTCATACTCCTGCTGGCCAACCACGTGGGCGACGAGGCGGTTCTGCGCGAGGCGCTGAGGGCGGCGCGCGAGACGATGGAGGAAACATGAAGGGCATGCTCACCGGCCGGCTGGCGCTCGTCACCGGCGCCGGCCGCGGCAACGGCGCTGCTATCGCGCGCGGCCTCGCGGCGGCGGGCGCGCGC
>JBILYJ010000260.1:0-7115 GCA_044377795.1 Reyranella sp.
GCAGTCGGGCGGCGTCCTTCTGCCCGTCGATTCCGAGCACAACGCGATTTTCCAGGTTTTCGATCCCGACCAGCATCGTGCCGTGGACAAGCTCATCCTGACCGCGTCCGGCGGGCCCTTCCGCAACTGGTCGCTGGCAGACATGGCCGACGTCACGCCGGAGCAGGCGCTGGCCCATCCCAACTGGGACATGGGCGACAAGATCTCCATCGATTCGGCGACGATGATGAACAAGGGCCTCGAACTGATCGAGGCGCAGCTCCTGTTCGGACTTCCGGAGGAGCAGGTCGACATCGTCGTTCATCCGCAGTCGGTCATCCACTCGATGGTCGCCTACCGCGACGGCTCGGTGCTGGCCCAGCTCGGGACGGCCGACATGCGCATACCGATCAGTCATACCCTTGGTTGGCCGGCCCGCATCGACGGGCCGTCGGCCAAGCTTGATTTCATGAGCATTCCGGCCCTCACGTTCGAGCGGCCCGATTCCGGCCGCTTTCCCTCCTTACGGTTGGCCCGAGAGGCTCTGGTGACGGGCGGATATGCTCCTATCGTCCTGAATGCGGCGAACGAGGCGGCAGTGGCGGCATTCCTGGCTCGCCGGATCCGATTCCTCGACATCGCCCGAATCGTGGAGGATGTGATGGCGGGCTGGAGCGGACTTTCGGATGCGGTCGATGCGCTTCAGCAGGTGCACCAAGCCGATCTGGAGGCTCGCAGGCTGGCCGAGGGTTTCTGCCAGGCCAAGGCCCTTGGAAATTGATGTAAAATGAACTTCGTGGTCGAGTAGGGCATGCAAAGCATCGTCAGCCTGTTTACGACATATCTGCCGTACTTCGTTCTGGTTCTGACGCTGCTCGTGTTCGTTCACGAATACGGTCACTACTGGGTGGGGCGTCGCTTCGGCATCCATGCCGAGGTGTTTTCGATCGGTTTCGGACCCGAGATCTTCGGCTGGACCGATCGCAACGGCACACGTTGGAAGGTGTCGGCCATCCCGCTCGGCGGATACGTGAAATTCCTGGGCGACAGCGATGCGACGAGCGCCACGCCGTCCGACGAACCCCTGTCGACCAGTGATCGCAAGCGGGCCTTTTTCAGCCAGCCGCTTTACGCGCGGGCTGCCGTCGTGCTGGGCGGGCCGGCTGCCAATCTCCTGTTCGCGTTCCTGTTGTTGACTGGCGTCTTCTTCTTCGCCGGCGAACCCTATACGCCTGCAACCGTCGCCGTGCAGGTCGACGGGCCGGCGGCGAAGGCTGGTCTGCGCACCGGCGACGAGATCGTTCGCCTCGCCGACAAGCGTGTCGACCGCTATGAGGATATCCAGGAATCCCAGTTCCTGTACTGGACCCATCCGATGCCGGTCGAATACCGGCGCGGCAACCAGCTCCTGTATGGCGAGATCCAGCCCCAGTATTGCGAGCGCACCGACCGCTACAACAACACGCTGCGCTACGGCAACCTGGGCATCGATCAGTTCATTCGTCCCGTCGTCGGCGGCTTCACGGCCAATAGTCCGGCCGAGGCGGCAGGGCTCAAGGTCGGTGACCTTTTGGTGGCGATCGACGGCAAGCCCGTCGAATATTTTTCCCGTATTCCCGAACTGATCGGCTCTCGGGGCGGCCAGCCGGTGACCGTCAAGTACGAGCGCGATGGCCAATTCGGGGAAACGACCGTCGTGCCGATCGTGGACAAGGTGGTCGATTGCGCAGGCAAGGAGCAGGTCGTCGGACGCTTGCGCGTTCGGCCGCCGGCGGTGACGGAGCTCCGCGACCACGGCGTCATCGGCGCCATGGGAGCGGGGGTGCGCGCCGTCTGGGGCATGACGACGATGTTCTACACGTCGATGGGTCAGATCCTGACCGCAACGCGCCCTGTGGATGAATTGGGCGGGCCGATCCGTATCGCCAAGGCCGCGGGTGAGGCGTCGCATGCGGGATGGGCCGGCATTCTCAACCTCGTCATCGCGCTGTCCGTGGTGCTCGGCATCTTCAACCTTCTGCCGGTGCCCATGCTCGACGGGGGTCACCTCGCCATGTATGCCTACGAGGCGGTGCGCGGTAAGCCACTCAGCCTGCGGGCCCAGGAGGTCGGGCTGAAGCTCGGTTTCGCACTCGTGATCGGTATGGCGCTGATCGCAACTTTCAATGACATCAGGCTTTTGCTGCGCTGAATTCATGCGACGTGGCGAGAACAGACCAGGGGACAAAAGGGGTGGCTTACGCCCTCTTGCCGGTCTAGAAAGCTGCGTTCACGTTTTTGACCATCGGCAGGTTTGACTGGCGCCGGGGGGAAGTTTGATCTTTCGTTGGGCCGTACTGGCCATTGTCGCAATTCTGGCCTTCAACACGCCGGCATACGCCCAGCGCGGTGCCGTTGCTGCGGGCGGTGGCACGATCTCCGGCATCCAGATCCAGGGCAACATCCGCTCCGAAGTGGAGACGATCCGCTCCTATCTTCAGCTGAAGGTCGGCGAGCCGTTCGATGCGGCCGCGGCCGATCGCTCGCTGAAGGCGCTGTTCGCGACGGGGCTCTTCGCCGACGTCGTGATCGAGATGCAGGGCTCGACCCTGGTCGTGAAGGTCACGGAAAATCCGATCATCAATCGCGTCGCGTTCGAGGGAAACGACAAGATCGACGACGACAAGCTGCGCGACGAAGTGCAGTCGAAGCCGCGCCAAGTCTATACGCGCGCGCGCGTTCAGGCCGACGTCGATCGCATCCTGACCATCTATCGGCGCGGCGGCCGCTACAACGCCTCCGTCGAGCCCAAGATCATCAATCTGGAGCAGGGTCGCGTCGACCTCGTCTTCGAGATCAACGAGGGCGACGTCACGGGCGTGAAGCGCATCAGCTTCGTCGGCAACAAGGCCTTTGGCGACGGTACGCTGAGAGGCAGGATCCGCACCTCCGAGAGCGCGTGGTGGCGTTTCCTCTCATCGGATGACCGTTTTGATCCCGATCGCCTGAACCTTGATCGCGAGCTCCTGCGCAAATTCTATCTGTCCGAGGGCTATGCCGATTTCCGCGTGGTATCGGCGGTCGCCGAGCTTGCGCCCAATCGCGAAGGCTTCTTCATCACCTTCACGATCAGCGAGGGCGAGCGCTACAGGTTCGGCAAAGTCGACGTCACGAGCCGCTTCCAGGGCCTGAACGTCGATGTTCTGAAGTCCTTCCTGACGATCGCGGAAGGCGACTGGTATGACGCCGACCAGGTCGAGAAGTCGGTTTCCAACATCTCGGAGGCGGTGGGTTCGCTGGGCTACGCTTTCGTGGAAGTTCGGCCCAACATCCGGCGCAACAAGGACAACAACACCGTCGACGTGACCTTCGATGTCCAGGAAGGACCGCGCGTCTATGTCGAGCGCATCAACATCTCGGGCAACACGAGAACGCTCGACAAGGTGATCCGCCGGGAATTCCGTCTCGCCGAAGGCGATGCCTTCAGTACCGCCAAGGTCCGGCGCAGCGAGCAGCGCCTTCGCAACCTCGGCTTCTTCGAGAAGGTCGACATCTCGGCGGCGCCCGGCTCTGCGCCGGACAAGACCAACCTCGAGGTCCAGGTCGTCGAGCAGAGCACCGGCGAAATCTCGTTCGGTGCGGGCTATTCGACCACGGCGGGCATCGTGGGCGACATTGCGATCAAGGAACGCAACCTGCTCGGCAAAGGCCAGGAAGCGCGTCTCGGCCTGTCGATCGGCACGCTGAGCACCTCGATCGATCTGGGCTTCACAGAGCCTTACTTCATGGACCGTGAGATTTCGGCCGGTTTCGACCTCTTTTGGACGTCGAACGATCGCCAGAACATCGCGAGCTACAGTGACCGCAGTCTGGGCTTCGCGTTGCGTGCCGGCTGGGCTTATTCCGAGAACATTCGCCAAATCGCCCGCTACACGCTGAGGCAGACCGATATCTACAACGTCCAGCCTTGGGCATCCTTCATCATCCAGGATAACCAGGGCACGCAGGTCGTATCCGAACTCTCCGAGACCATCATCTGGGACACCCGCGACCAGCGCCTTAACGCGACCAAGGGATTTATGGTCCGCAACTCGATTGCGGCTGCCGGCTTGATCGGCACTGAGCAGTATTTTCGCACCACGGCGGACGCGGTCTACTACAGGTCGCTGTTCGAGGACGTGGTCATCTCGGTGGGCGGTTCGGCGGGACTGATCCTCCCGTTCAACAACTCCTATGTCCGCCTGAACAACCTGTTCTTCATCGGCGGCGATACGCTCCGCGGCTTCTCCGTCGGCGGTATCGGTCCTCGCGATGCCAATACGACCGATTCGATCGGCGGTCAGTTCTACTACACAGCCACTACGGAGCTTTCCTATCCGTTGCCGCTCATTCCCAAGGAAGTGGGCCTCCTCGGGAAGGCGTTCGTGGATGCCGGATCTCTTTGGGGGGTCCAAGCGCAGAGTTACGGCCTGGCGTCGGTGCTGACCAGCCAGCTGATGCGCGTTTCGACCGGTGTCGGCGTCCAGTGGATATCGCCCTTCGGACCCATCCGGATCGACTATGCGATACCTCTTCAGTACGAGCCGTGGGACAAGCAACAGGCCGTACGTTTCAGCTTCGGCACGCGGTTCTGAGCGGAGAGGCCACGGTCATGAACGCCCAAATCGAGAACACGACCGCTGCCGCGGCGACGTCCGTGGACATCAAGCGGATCCTGGAAATGATCCCGCACCGCTATCCGATGCTCATGGTCGACCGCGTGATCGACATGCAGCTCGACCAGAGCGCGGTGGGCATCAAGAGCGTCACGATCAACGAGCCATTCTTCCAGGGACATTTTCCGTCAGAGCCGGTCATGCCGGGCGTGCTCGTCGTCGAGGCAATGGCGCAGACGGCTTGCGTCCTCGTGGTCTCGACGTTCGGGGCCGAGTCGGAAGGCAAGTTGGTCTATTTCATGTCGATCGACGGCGTTAGATTCCGTCGTCCGGTCATTCCCGGCGACCGCCTCGAGTTGCACGTCAGGAAGGTGCAGAGTCGCGCCAATGTCTGGAAGTTTTCGGGCAAGGCGATCGTTGACGGCAAGGTTGCGGCTGAAGCGACATTTGCCGCCATGATCCGAGACCGGTGATCCGCGAACGAGCAGGGAGGGGATGATGCCCGATACCCAGTCTAATTTCCGTATGCTGCACACGATGATCCGCGTCATGGATCTCGACACGTCGCTTGCCTTCTACACTGGCCCGATGGGCATGAAGCTGCTGCGCCGCCGCGACGTCCCGGACGGCAAGTATAGCTTGGCCTTCGTCGGCTACGGCGACGAGCCGGAGCACTGCGTCGTCGAGCTGACCTACAATTGGGACCAGGCGAAGCCGTACGACCTCGGTACCGGGTTTGGTCATCTCGCGATCGGCGTACCCGACGTCTACAAGCTGTGCGAGGACGTCACCAAGGCTGGCGGCAAGGTCACGCGTCCGGCCGGCCCCGTGAAGTTCGGGACTACCGTCATCGCCTTCGTCGAAGATCCTGACGGCTACAAGATCGAGCTGATCCAGCGTAAGGGCTGAGAGGGCTGAGCGAAGCTCAGCCCCAGGAGCGACAGGACATTGCCTGCGGCAATGTCCGAGAGCGTCGAAGGCAGAAGACCGCACGAGTCTCGGGCGATCTCGAACCCACAAAAAAGGCCCGCATCGCGGGCCTTAAATCGTTCCGAGCGCTCGGCCCTAGAAAAACCGCCAGTTGGCGGCCACCAGGGCCAGGGCTGCGCCGGAAAGCACGGCGATTAGAATCCATGTCCGCACGCCGCGGGGGCGGCGGAAATTGTCGTTGGCTGGACGGCCCACCCGCACGATGCGCGGCTGGGCCTTCGGTGTTTGGGTGGCCGCCCAGGATGTTCTCCCCTGGCGCGGCCCGAACGATGATCTTGCCATGTGCTTCTCGCTTCCCTCCCGGACAGCGATCTCAGCCACGCATGTGCAGCGGCTTGTAGGGCCGCTCGGTCTGGCCGTTGTAGAGCTGGCGGGGACGGCCGATCTTCTGGTCCGGATCCTCGATCATCTCGTTCCACTGCGAAATCCAGCCGACCGTACGGGCCACCGCGAAGAGAACGGTGAACATGGAGGTCGGGATGCCGATCGCCCGGAAAATAATGCCCGAGTAGAAGTCGACATTCGGATAGAGCTTCTTGGAGACGAAGTAGTCGTCCTTGAGGGCGATCTGCTCCATTTCCATGGCCAGCTCGAGCAGCGGGTCGTGGGTGATGCCGAGCGACGTCAGGACCTCGTGGCAGGTCTGGCGCATGACCTTGGCGCGCGGGTCGTAGTTCTTGTAGACGCGGTGGCCGAAGCCCATCAGGCGGGTGTGGTCGGCCTTGTCCTTCACGCGGGACAGGAAGCCCGGGATGTTCTGCTTGCCGCCGATCTCGTGCAGCATGTTGATGACGGCTTCGTTGGCGCCGCCATGGCTCGGGCCCCACAGCGAGGCGATGCCCGCGGCGATGCAGGCGAACGGATTGGCGCCCGACGAGCCGGCGAGGCGGACCGTCGAGGTCGAGGCGTTCTGCTCATGGTCGGCATGGAGCATGAGGATGCGATCCATCGCCTTCTCGACGATCGGATTGACCTCGTACTCCTCGGCCGGAACCGAGAACATCATGCGCAGGAAGTTGGCGGCGTAGGAGAGGTCGTTGCGCGGATAGACGAACGGCTGACCGACCGAATACTTGTAGGCCATCGCCGCGATGGTCGGCATCTTGGCGACCAGGCGGTAGGACGCGACCATCCGCTGGTGCGGATCGTGGATGTCGAGCGAGTCGTGATAGAAGGCGGAGAGGGCGCCAACCACACCGCAGCAGATCGCCATCGGATGGGCGTCGCGGCGGAAGCCGCGATAGAACTGGCTGAGCTGCTCATGAACCATCGTGTGGTTCGTGATGTCGTGAACGAACTTGTCCTTCTGCGCCTTGTTCGGCAGGTCGCCCTTCATCAGCAGGTAGGCGACTTCCATGAAGTCGCTCTGCTCGGCGAGCTCGGCGATGTTGTACCCGCGATGGAGCAGCAGGCCTTCGTCGCCGTCAATGTAGGTGATCTTCGAGCCGCACGAGCCGGTCGAGGTGAAGCCCGGATCGTAGGTGAACATGCCGGAGTCGCCGTAGAACTTGC
>JBILYJ010000008.1:0-27085 GCA_044377795.1 Reyranella sp.
AGGTCGGCCTCGGCGGCGTGAAGGGCGCGTTCGCCGAACTCGGCAATCCGGAGAACCACACCAAGATTCTCGTGGAGCCGTGGCGCTGACTTTGATAGCGCTTCAGGACACCCGAGGGAGGAAAAGAAGATGAAGTTCTACAATTCGGTCGGCCCCAACCCGCACATGGTCCGGATGTTCATGGCCGAGAAGGGCTTCGACGTGCCGAGGGTCGAGGTCGACCTGCGCGGCGGCGAGAACCGGCGCGAGCCCTATCTCAAGGTCAATCCGGCCGGCCAGTGTCCCGCCCTCGAACTCGACGACGGCACGGTGCTCGCCGAGATCACGGCGATCTGCGAGTACATCGACGAGATCAAGAAGGACACGCCGTCGCTGATGGGCGACACGCCGGAGGAGCGCGCGAACACCCGCATGTGGGTGCGCCGCATCGACCTCAACATTCTCGAGCCGGCGGCCAACGGCTTCCGCTTCTCGCAGGGACTCAAGATCTTCCAGGATCGTATCCATTGCATTCCCGAGGCGGCGGAGGGGCTGAAGGAGAGCGCCCGCAAGAAGCTCGTCTGGCTCGACGAGCAGATCGGCTCGAAGCCCTTCGTCACGGGTGACAAGCTCACCATGGCCGACATCCTGCTGTTCACCTTCCTCGAGTTCCTGGGCAAGGTCGGCCAGCCGCTCGACCCGGCGAACAAGAACCTGACGGCCTGGATGGAGCGCATGAAGGCCCGGCCGAGCGCCGCGGCCTGATCGGGTCGGCAGGGACATCCGCCATGCGTGTGCTTCTGGCTCTGCTGGTCCTTTTTCTCGTGCCCGTCGCCGGCGCGCAGGCCCAGCGCGATCCCTCGGGGGTGAAGGGGCTGTTCCTGCTGACCGACTATCCCTCGCAGACCGTGCGGGCGGGCGAAGTCACGACCATCCGCGTGACGGTGAACAATGCCGGGCTGTTGCCTCAGCCTCTGGCGCTGGCGCTGAACGGCGTTCCCGCCGGCTGGAAGGCCGACTTGCTGGGGGGCGGCCAGCCGGTGGCTGCCGTGATGGCGGGCGTCAACCAGGACGTCGTCGTCCAGCTTCGCGTCGAGGTGCCGAAGAACGCACCGCCCGGGTCGCAGACCGTGGTGCTGACGGCGAGGAGCCAGATGGGGCAGCAGGCCAGCCTGCCGCTCACGCTCACCGTCGGCACCGAGACGCCGGCCAGGCTCAGCCTGAAGTCGCGCCTGCCATCGCTGCGCGGCACGCCCCGCTCGGCCTTCGAATACACGCTGACCGTCGGCAACGACTCCGGCAAGGACCTGACGGTCGGGCTGGCGGCGCAGGGACCGGCCAATTTCCAGAGCAGCTTCACCGAGGGTTACGGGTCGAACGAGATCAGCGCGATCCCGATCGAGGCCGGCCAGACCAAGGACATCAAGCTCAAGGTCACGCCGCCGCGCGACGTGCGGGCGGGCGACTATCCCGTGCTGGTCAAGGTTGCGGCCGAGGGCGCGACGGCCGAGATGCGTGTCATCCTGCAGGTGAGCGGGCAGGGCAGGCTCGCTCTCTCGACCAGGGACGGCCGGCTGAGCGGCGAGGGCGAGAGTGGCGCGACCTCGACCTACACGCTGGTCCTGGCCAATGACGGTACCGCGCCGGTCGACGAGGTCGAGCTGTCGGGCACCGTGCCGGCCAACTGGAAGATCGAGTTCAATCCGAAGTCGGTCGCTTCCATTGCGCCCGGCGACAAGAAGGAGGTGCAGGTCCTGGTGACGCCGGCCGACAAGGCGATCGCCGGCGACTACATGGCCTCGTTCCGCGCCGCCGCCCGCGGCGAGCAGGCGTCGGCCGACTTCCGCATCACCGTCACCACCTCGACCCTGTGGGGGATCGTGGGCATCGGCATCATCGCCGTGGCGCTGCTGGTGCTGCTGGGCGCGGTCGCGCGTTTCGGCCGCCGCTAGACGCCGCCCGATGGCCGACATCGCGTCCGACACGGTCATCGAGGCCCGCGGACTGACCAAAGTGTACGGCAGCCATCGCGCCGTCGACGCGATCGACTTCAGCATCCGGCGCGGCGAGATCTTCGGGCTGCTGGGACCCAACGGGGCGGGCAAGACGACCACCATCCTGATGATGCTGGGGCTCACGGAGACGAGCGGCGGCTCGGTCGACGTGCTGGGCTTCGATCCGGTGCGCCAGCCGCTCGAGGTCAAGCGCCGCGTCGGCTACCTGCCGGATGCCGTCGGCTTCTACGATCACCTGACGGCGCGCGAGAACCTGCGCTACACCGCGCGTCTGCTCGGCCTCCCGCGGCGAGAGGCCGAGACGCGTATCGCCGAGGCGATGGAAAGCGTGAAGCTCGCCGACGTGCTCGACAAACGTGTCTCTACCTTCTCCCGCGGCATGCGGCAGCGGCTGGGCATTGCCGAGATCGTGATGAAGAAGGCCGAGGTCGCGATCCTCGACGAGCCGACCTCCGGCCTCGATCCGCATTCGACCTTCGAGCTGCTGGAGATGATCCGCAGCCTGAAGCGCGAGGGCGTCGCCGTGCTTCTCTCCTCGCATCTCCTCGATCGCGTGCAGAGCGTCTGCGACCGGGTGGCGCTGTTCAACGAGGGCCGGATCGCGCTGATGGGCACCGTGGTCGAACTGGCCAACCAGGTGCTGGGCGCCGGCCATCCGATTCTCGTCGAGGCTGCAGGGATCGATATTGCCGCTGCGTTGCGCGGCGTCGAGGGCGTCCAGAGCGTCATGCCCGAAGGCGAAGGCGCGTGGCGGGTCGTGGCCGATCGCGACGTCCGCGCCGCCGTGGCCCATCGCATCGTGACCTCGGGCGGTGCGCTCACCCGACTAGCCGACCTGCAGCCCAGCCTCGAAGAGGTCTACACGCGCTACTTCGACGAGGCGCGCCGTGCCGCCTAGCGCCTTTGCGGTCAGAATAGAAAGACACCCCCAACCTCATGCCGAGGAGCGCTCCCCCCTCGAATACCTCGGGGTAAACTCCGGAGCGCGTCTCGAAGCATGGGAACGCGCACCACGTTTTTTGCCCATCCTTCGAGACGGCGCTTCGCGCCTCCTCAGGATGAGGTGGGGTGCTTGAGGGCAGTATGGGATCGAGAGCGTCACTCGCCGTGCGCCGCCAAGGCTCGCCGTTCACCGGAATCGGCCCGGTCTTCATGAAGGAGCTGGCTGATCACCTGAGCAGCGTCCGTATGCTCGTGCTGACGCTGTTCGTGATCGCCTTCGGCGCCTTCCCGGTGGCCTCGTCGCTGCAGACCCTGCGGACGGTCGTCGACCCGAATTCCTTCCTGTTCCTGCGCATCTTCACCCTGGAGCCGGAGCAGGTCGGCATCTCCTTCGTCGCGGCGCTGAACTTCATCATACCGCTGATGGCGATCGGGCTGGGCTTCGATTCGGTGAACAGCGAGTTCAACCGGCGCACCTTGAGCCGTGTCCTGTCGCAGCCGATCTATCGCGACGCGCTGCTGATGGGCAAATTCCTGGCGGGCCTCGCGACCTTCGCCGTGGTGCTGGTGGCGCTGTGGCTGATGGTGTTCGGCGCCGGCCTGCTGCTGCTCGGCGTGCCGCCGCGCGGCGTCGAGGTGGCGCGCGGCGTCGGGTTCCTGGTCGTGGCGATCGCCTATGGCGGCGTCTGGCTGGCGATCGCGATGCTGTTCTCGGTGCTGTTCCGCTCGACCGCGACCTCGGCGCTGTGCGCGCTGGGGCTCTGGCTGTTCTTCTTCCTGCTGTGGCCGCAACTCGCCTCGGCGATCGTCTCCGCCGTCGCGGCCGGCGAGATCCGGAGCGTGGAGGACTATGCGGCCCTCCAGGACCTTGCCATGGGCCTGATGCGCCTGTCGCCCGGCACCCTGTTCAGCGAGGCGGTGCTCGGCCTGCTGAGCCCGGAGACACGGACGCTGGGGCCGATGCTGCCGGCCCAGATGCGCGGCGCGATCCTGGGGGCGCCCCTGCCGCTCGACCAGAGCCTGCTCTTGATCTGGCCGCAGATCACCGGTCTCATCGCCGGCATGATCGTGGTCTTCGCCGCCGCCTATGTGGTCTTCCAGCGCGAGGAAGTCCGCGCGTAACTTCAGGGCCGCACCCGAGGAAGCGGTCGACGGCGCCGGCGGTGTGGCTGTCGAGTGCGCGCTCGAAGGTTACGGATTTACATCATGCAGCAACCGTCCGACGTTGTACCCGTCGATGTCGCTGGCAGCCACCTCCATGACGAGGCGCGTGCGAAGAGGCGTGGTCCAGAAAGTCAAATAGTGGACCGGCTGGCCTTCAACATTGTGCACGAGACGATTGGTCTTGAGGGTCGGGGAGTTGATCTCGACGTTCAGCGCGTGGGCGACGATCGGATCGGCCAACGCTGCGTTGACCTCTTGCGCTACTCGTCCGAGCTTCCGGAAGCTGCCGGCGATGAGCTCGTGAAGGGAGGTTTTTTCAAGCGCTTTCGCGGTAATGGCCTTTGCGAATTGTAGGGGAATCCAGCCGTCAAGGAGAGTAACCGGCTGGTCGCGATAGGATCGCGTGCGCACGAGGTGCAATGCCTCGTGCTGGTCCGGCAGGCCGAGCGATCGGGCGATCGCGGTCGGACATTGCTGCACTTCGAGAAGCAGAATTTGCATCGTCGTTTCCTTCATCGCGCGACGCATGTCGCCGATGAAGCTGAAGTCGGGACCATGACTCGTTTTGACGGTGCCGACGAACGCGCCGACGCCCTGGCGCATGCGAACGAGGCCTTCGTTTGCGAGATCGGCCAAGGCGCGCCGGACGGTGATCCGCGAGATCGAGAACTGCCGGCATAGGGCATCCTGAGTGGGCAGCAGGTCACCGGGACGATAGCCACCGCTCAAGATCTGCTCTTTCAACAAGACATAGAGCTGATGGTGCAGAAGAGCGCCTTTTGTATTGAGTTTGACGCGTTCTACCGTCGTTCTGCTGTTTGGAATGGGCTTGATCTGACTGCTTGTGACAGAGCGGGTGAGCATGTTGTACTATACCTATACCAACTAGGGAGGAAACAAAGTGAAAAAAAACTTTTCCTGGATCGCCGCGCTGACGGCTACGTTTTTCTCCATCGGCGTTGTGCCCGCCGCAGCGGATCAGAAGCCTGCCTTCCGTCCAAGCAAGCAAGTTACAATCATCGTTCCCTATAGTCCCGGCGGCGGAACCGATACGGTGGCACGCCTGCTGGCCAAGGCACTCGACGAGAAATGGGGACAGACAGTCATTGTCGATAACCGGACCGGCGGCAGCGGTTCGATCGGGGCCGGTTTCGTGGCTCGTGCTGAGCCCGATGGCCATATGATGGTGCTGGCGGTCACGGGCATCGCCATCAACGCCCATCTCCTCAAGTTGCCCTACGATACCGTGACGGCCTTTGCTCCGATAACGGCGGTGGCGTATCCGGTCTCGACACTGCTTGCGACGCCGACCCTCCCGGCCAACGATCTCAGAGGGCTCAAGCAGTTGGTAGAGAAGGAGGGGCCCGAATCGCGTTCCTTCGCCAGTCCGGATCCGGGCAGTCGCTTGGCGGCTGAGCTGATTTTCGAGAAGGCCGGCATCAAGCTCCTGAACGTGCCGTACAAGGGAGCCGCTTCCTTCGTCACAGACATAGCAGCCGGCCGTGTCGATGTCGGCATCGCCAGCGTCACGTCAGGTCTGTCGCTGATCAAGGCTGGAAAACTCAAGTCGCTGGGCATCGCCGGCACCAAGCGGATTTCCGCCCTGCCTGACACCCCGACATTTGCAGAACAGGGCTTCCCAGGCATCGAAAACAATTGGTACGGCCTGTTCACTACTGCGGGAACGCCAGCCCCGGTGATCGAAGCAATCTACAAGGACATCGCCGACGTGATCGCGCGTCCGGATTTCCAGGCGAAGCTGGTCGACCACGGTGCGTTGCCGGGCGGCGATACGCCGGCTGCATTCAGTGCGCGCTTCCAGCGTGACATCAAGCAAGCGGGTGAAGCCGTCTCCCGCCTCGGCATGAAGGCCGAGTAAGGAGAACCCGATGCTTGAGAAGTCTCCCGCCGCCTGGACCGTCGCCGAGGTCCAGGCGGACAAGAGCTGGATCTATGCGCTGTCTCCGGCGGAAAGCGCCGAGCTCCTGGAGTCCGTGCGCGCGGCGGTTCGAACCGCCGGCTCAATCGACGGGTCGATCCTCGACTGGCGTCGTGACGACTTCGCTCTGCGGCGATCGTTGCCAACCCTGACCGCGGCCTTCCGCCAGGTACGTGACGGTCGTGCGATGGCCCTGGTCAAGAACCTTCCGCGCGACGGCGTTACGCCGGCGGAGTTCAGGCTCATGACGTGGGCGATCGGTCTGCATTTCGGTGTTGCGCGGCCTCAGAACCGCGCAAGCGACTACATCACCGAGGTCAAGAACGCGGGCTTCTCCTATCGCAGCGCGACGGGCCGCGGCTACAATTCCAATGCCGAGCTGGACTTCCATGTCGATGGATCCGACGTGGTGCTGCTGTCCTGCTACAATCAGGCGCCTCAAGGCGGCATGAGCATGTGCGCCAGTGCCGCCACGGCCTACGATGTCGTCCTCGCGGAACGTCCCGACTATGCCGAGGCGCTCGCGTCCGACTATACGTTCAGTCGAAATGGCGAGGAGTCCGAGGGCGAGGAGCCATGGTACGCCGCCCCCGTTTGCACGCTCAGAGACGGCCGCGTCTTCTGCAAGTGGAACCGCAATCGGATTCTGAACGCGCAGAAGTTGGAAGGGGTGCCTAGGCTCACCACTCTGCAGCTCGAGGCGATGGAGTACTTTGATACTGTCCTGCGGCGGCCTGAGAACATGTTTTGCATGAATCTCGAGCCCGGCGACCTTCAGATTCTTTGCAATCAGACCATGCTGCACTCGCGTACCGGCTTCGTGGACCATCCCGAAGAGGAGCGGAAGCGAACCCTCTACAGACTGTGGCTGGCGCGACCCGATTCGCGGCGATTGCCGGACAGTTGGGAGGTTTTCTACGGCACGACGGAGCCCGCCGCCGTGCGGGGCGGCATGAAGGGACATCACTACGACGAAGCGCGGCGCCTCTTCGATGCACGCCAGGCGGCGGCATTGGGCATGCGCAACATGGATCCGGAGACAACAAGAGCCGCTTGAACGAACGTGAGTATGTGATCGCGACACCGGCGGGCCGTACTTCGCTGCCGGCTCCGAGATGGCGTGACGTACGTTGCCAGCGACTGCATCACTGGTCGCGAGACCACCAATGCGGTTGATCTGCGACCTAATACAAGGGTGAAGGGAGATAACGATGAGCAGGCCAGCGGCCTTTCGCAAGGCAATGAAGGAGGGGATGATCGTGGCCCCTGGTGCATATGACTGCATGACCTCCCGCGCCATCGAGCGGGCGGGCTTCTCCGCAGTCTACATGACTGGCGGGGGCAGTGCCTCGTACTTGGGCTATCCCGACTATGGGCTGCTCACGATGACCGAGATGGCCGACAACGCCGGCCGAATTGCCGCCTCGGTGAAGTTGCCGGTGATCGCCGACGCCGACACCGGCTACGGAAACGAGTTGAACGCCATCCGAACAGTTCGTGAGTACGAGCGTCGCGGCGTTTCAGGCCTCCACATCGAGGACCAGGGTTTTCCCAAGAAGTGCGGTCACCTGGAGGACAAGGTCATCGTGCCGCTCGAGGACTATGTCGCCAAGATCCGCGCGGCCGTAAGCGCCAAAACCGATCCCGACTTCATGGTGATCGCCCGTACCGATGCGCGTGCGCCGCTGGGCTTCGAGGAAGCGGTACGGCGGGCCAACGCCGCGATCGAAGCTGGGGCCGACATGGCCTTCGTGGAGGCGCCACAGACACTTGATGAAGTGAAGGCGGTGCCGCGTCTGGTCAAGGGACCGTGCATGCTGAACATGGTGTGGCGTGGCAAGACACCCGATGTAGCGCTGCCCGATGCCGAGAGCATGGGCTACAAGCTCGCCATCTTGCCCGGCATGCTGTTCCAGGAGGCCCTGGGCATCTGCGACAGCATCCTCGCGGAGGTGCTTGCCACCGGGCGGCATCCCCCACCCAAGCTCGATATCACGCCGCACCAGGCGTTCCAGCGTGCCGGCGCCGACGAGTGGGATGGTTACAGAACCCAGTTCCGTACTCCCGCGAAGCAGGCCGCCGAATAGCTACCCCAGTTGGACACCCACGTTTCTGGAGCAACCCAATGACTGTGACGAAGTCTTTTCGCGACGCAATGAAGGCGGGAATGGTTGTGGCCCCTGGCGCCTACGACTGCATCACTGCGCGCTCTATCGAGCGAGCGGGCTTTTCAGCCATTTACATGACCGGTGGCGGCACCGCCGCCAGCTTGGGCTATCCCGACTTTGGGCTGCTCACGATGACCGAGATGGCCGACAACGCCGGCCGCATCGCTGCCTCGGTGAAGTTGCCGGTGATCGCCGACGCCGACACCGGTTACGGCAACGAGTTGAACGCCATCCGAACAGTACGCGAGTACGAGCGTCGCGGCGTGGCCGGCTTGCACATCGAGGACCAGGGCTTTCCCAAGAAGTGCGGTCACCTGGAGGACAAGACGATCGTGCCGATCGAGGACTATGTCGCCAAGATCCGCGCGGCGGTAAGCGCCAAAGCCGATCCCAACTTCATGGTGATCGCCCGTACCGATGCGCGTGCGCCGCTGGGCTTTGAGGAAGCGGTACGGCGGGCCAATGCCGCAATCGAAGCCGGGGCCGACATGGCCTTCGTGGAGGCGCCACAGACACTTGATGAAGTGAAGGCGGTGCCGCGTCTGGTCAAGGGACCTTGCATGCTGAACATGGTGTGGCGCGGCAAGACGCCGGACATGGCGCTCTCCGACGTGGAAGGCCTTGGTTACAAGCTCACGATCCTGCCGGGCGTACTGTCGCGGTCGGTTCTTGGCGCCTGCGAGATCGCGCTTGCCAACCTGAAGCAGCAGGGCCGCCATCCCATGCCGACGTCGGACATCACTCCGCATCAGGCCTTCCAACTGGCTGGCGCCGACGAGTGGGACCGCTACCGGACGCAGTTCCGCCAGCCTTCGAAGCAGGCAGCGGAATAGGCATCGAAATCATATTGAGCAAGGAGAGCGGACGATGAAGTACGACGTTATTTCGGCCGATGGTCATATTGATCTGATCTGGCTGCCGACGGACCTGTTCACCGCCAACGCTTCGGCGAAGTTCAAGGACCGCATGCCTCACGTCGAGAATGGCCCTGACGGCCCGCGCTGGATCAGCAAGAACGGCGCGCAGTTCGGTCTGGTCAACGGCATGGGGTCGGCTGGCCGCAAGTATGTACCGGGCGAGATCTATCGGTCGGACCGTATGGCGGCGACTGGTCTCTATGAGGATGGCAAGAAGGGCATTCGGCGACTGACCGATCCCGACTTGCGGCTGAAGGATCAGGATCTCGACGGTGTCCAGGCAGAGGTGCTTTACGGCGTGCTCGGGTCAAGCGGACGCTTGAACGATGGCGAGGCCGCATGCGAAATGCTGAGCATCTACAATGACTGGCTGCACGACTTTTGCAGCCATCATCCGGACCGCCTGATTGGCCTCGCCAACGTGCCGAGTCACGACATGAAGGCGGCCGTAGCCGAGGTGAAGCGGGCGGCCGACCGAGGCGTGCGTGGCATCGATGTCGCCAATCGGCCCGACATGATCCCGCTCTATGACGACTTCTACGAGCCGCTCTGGCAGATTGCGCACGAGACCAAGATTCCCGTGCACTTCCACACAATCGGTGGCCGTTCGCCCGATTACACCAAGATGACGCCGAAGATCGCGCGCCGCGCCTTTGCAACGCACATCACCGGCTTCCAGATGCATATGAGCTACATGCTGATCCAGCTCATGTTCAGCGGCGCATTGGAGCGCTATCCGGATCTCAAGGTGGTGATCGGTGAGGCCGGCCTGGGCTGGATTCCCTACGTGCTCGAGCACATGGACCTCGAATGGGAAGACCAGTTCAAGGATCTCGAGCTCAAGATGAAGCCCAGCGAATACTGGCGTCGCCAGTGCTTTGCGACCTACCAGACGGACCTGGTCGGCATCAAACTGCTGGAGGAGCTCGGCGAGGACAATGTCATGTGGGGCTCCGACTACCCTCATCCCGATGGCATCTGGCCGGACTCGCGCGACTTCATCAAGAAGGAGCTTGGCCATGTGCCGGAAGCAACCCGTCGCAAGGTGATCTGCGACAACGCCGCCAGGCTCTACCGCCTGGCGTAGAGCGGGGGCGGAAAAGACCTGTTCACAGCACGCCGGAAGGCGGCAATGAGCGAAAGGGGGGTGGTGGACCGGGCTGTTCATCACCTCTGCTGCTGAAAGGTCGATCGTTCCGGCATGCGTTGGGGGCAAGGGCGCAGATGGTGGCCTCGCTGCCAAAGCCCGTCAGGACCATGCTCTTTGCCCTGCGATTTTGCCGTGGCAAGCTGCAGCTACCGAAAAAGCGAGATAGCATCCGGCACCCGTCGGGCATGGCCTGCAGGGGATCCAATACACGAGGATTTCGAGGAAGGGCGCATTTGAAGGACTGGACCCTCGCGGCGGCCCTCAACAACGCCCGCTGGTGCGACGCGGTCTGTCGGGCGCATGGTCATGCGGGCCGTTTCCTGCCGCACATGTGGGTGAACGCGGCGACCGTGCCGCGCTTCTATCCCAACGCCGTCACCCTGGCGGTTGGCGACACGGCCCTCGAAGAGCAGCTCACGACCGTCGAGATTTTACAGAAGTCGAACCTGCCCGGGCGCTGGTCGGTAAAGGACAGTTTCGGCACGCTCGACCTGTCGCGTCGAGGCTTCGAGCTCCTGTTCGACGCGAAGTGGATCCGTGGCGGTATGCCGGCTGAAGGACCCTCGACTGACATCGTCTGGCAGCGCGAGGACAGCGGCGCCGAAGGGTTGCCGGTCGACGAGCCAGGCTTCGCGATGTTCAAGGGGCGTCGTGGCTTCAAGGTGGTGGCCGGCTTCATGCTCTATCGGGCCGAAGACGTGGTCGGCGTTTCGAACGTGGTCGCCGAGGCCGCCGATGCGCCGGCGGTCTGGCGTTCGCTCTCCCTGCTGGCGGCACAGACGTTTCCGCGCCTGCCCCTGGTCGGCTACGAATCCGGCGACGAGCTTCAGGCCGCCGTGACCTCGGGCTTCGAAGCCGGTGATGAGCTCAGGGTGTGGGTGACGGCCCGGGACTGAAGCCGCAGGCCGTCAGCGCGGCCAGCATGTGCGCCGGCGGCGGCGCCGTGACGGCGACTGGCGGCTTGTTCTTTGACAGCGGCAGCACGATGCCATGCGACTGTAGATGGAGCTGGCTGTCCGGCACGGCGCGGCCGTAGAGCCGGTCGGCGATGACGGGGTAACCGGCGGCGGCGCAGTGGACGCGGATCTGATGGGTGCGGCCGGTCTCGGGCTTCAGTTCCAGCCAGGTCACGCCCCTGCCTGATACATCAGTCGCGCGGCCCAACACCTTGTAGCGCGTCAGCGAGGGCTGGCCCTTGTCGGACACCTTCACCGACCAGCCGCTACGTGTGTTGAGCTTGAGCAGCGGCATGTCGAACATGCCTTCGTCGGCAGGCGGCGACCCTTCGACCACCGCCCAGTAGGTCTTCTCGGTGTCGCGGCCGGAGAACAGGCGTCCCAGCTTGGCCAGCGCCTTGGGATGGCGGCCCAGCACCAGGACGCCCGCCGTGTCGGCATCCAGCCGGTGCGCTAGTGCCGGCGGCCGAGGCAGGCCGTAACGCAGGTCGTCGAAACACTCTTCGAGGTTGGGCGCGCCGCTCGGTCCGGCATGCACGGCGAGGCCGGCCGGCTTGTCGATCACCAGGATCAGCCCGTCGCGATGCAGCACGCGGGCCTGGATCTGCTCGGCCGTCAGGGGCGGTGGGCGCTTGGGCGGCGCCCTTCGCGGCGCCGTATGCGGCCTCAAAGCTCGGGCCATCGGTCGAGCCAGCTCTCGCTCGCCTCGTAGAGCGCGGCGGCGCGCAGCACCGAGGCCTCGTCGCGGAAGCGGCCGACGATCTGCAGGCTGGTCGGCAGGCCCTCCGCATCGTAGCCGTTGCAGATCGAGAGGGCAGGGTGGCCGGTGATGTTGAACGGCATCGTGTAGGGGAACCAGTTGCGCCGCAGCTCGCCGGCCTCGACACCGTCGATGGTGATCGGGTCGAACAGGTCCTGGTCGATCGGCAGCGCGGTGCGCGAGACGGTCGGCGTGACCAGGAAGTCCGCCGTCTCGAACCATCCCTGGACCATGCGGAAAAGGTCGCTGCGCTGGAACATGGCGCGCTGATAGTCGGCGCCCGACCAGTCGGCCGCTTCGGCGACCTGCCGCACCAGAGACGGCGTCATGCGGTTGCCGTCGCGCCGGATCATCTCGTCGAAGCGCGCCTTCCAGGTCGTGTGGTTGATCACCTTCCATGCCGAGCTGAGATCGGGCAGCTCATCGGTGAGTTCCACCAGCTCGGCTCCCAGTTCGCGTAGCCGCACCAGTGATTGCTCGAAGGCGGCGCGGACGTCCTTCGCCACCAGCGTGTTGCCGAGCGTGGCGCTGTAGAGGATGCGCTTTCCCTTGAGATCGCCTTCGGCGCGGGCCGCCGCAAGATAATCCGGCGGCTCGATGCCGATCGACCACGGGTCCGAGGGATGCGGGCCGGCCATCGCCTGCAGCATCAGGGCGGTGTCCATCACCGTGCGCGTCATCGGCGTCACATAGGTGTAGTTGCCGAACGCGTCGGCCACCTGGCTGTGCGGGATCACGCCGTTGCTCTGCTTAAGGCCGACCATGCCGTTGATTGCCGCGGGAATGCGCGTTGAGCCGCCGCCGTCGGTGGCGATGCCGATCGGTCCGATGCCGGCCGCAACCGCGACCGCCGCGCCGCCGCTGGAGCCGCCGGACGTGTGCGCAGCACTCCAGGCGTTGCGGGTGCGGCCGAACAGCGGCCCGTCGGTCAGCGACTTGTGGCCGAACTCCGGCGTCGTGGTCTTGCCGAACAGGATGCCGCCGGCCGCCTTCACCCGCGCCGCGCAGACCGCGTCTTCCTTCGGCACGTTGTTCTCGTAGAGCAGGGACCCGAAGGTGGTGCGCACGCCCGCCGTGTTCACGAGGTCCTTGGCGGCGAACGGGATGCCGTGCAGGAGTCCCAGCGGCACGCCCTTCATGACGGCATCCTCGGCTGCCTTGGCAGCCGCTCGAGCCTGATCCGGCACCAGGGTGATGAAGCAGTTCAGCACTGGCTGCAGCCGCTCGGCGCGCGTCAGCACGGCCTCGGTGAGTTCGACCGGCGAGATCTTCCTGGTGGCGATCTGCTCACGCAGGTCAGAGGCGGGCAGGCGGGTGAGGTCGGTCATGGTCTTCCTTGGCTCGCTACCCAAGAACCTCATCCTGAGGAGGTCGCCCCTCGAATACCTCGGGGTAAACTCCACGACTGTCTCGAAGGATGGGTACGCAGGCAGTGTCTGTTGCCCATCCTTCGAGACGGCCCTGCGGGCCTCCTCAGGATGAGGTTTGCATTGTGGTGACGGTTATTACCGCAGCAACCCTCGTGCCGCGAGGTTTCGCATCAGGGCTCCCGTGCCGAAGGTCCACGGCGCGATCTTGTCGCAATGGGCCACCCTGTTGGTCAGCGTGCCCAGCCTGGGCGAGCGGATCGAGACCAGGTCGCCGACCATATGCGTGAAGCCGGTGCCGCCGGGTTTGCGCGGTTCCGTCGGCGCGAACAGTGTGCCGGTCATCAGCGCCATGCCGTCGGGATACTGATGCGCGCTCATCGCCTGCGCCACCAGATCGGTGGGATCGCGGCTGATCTTCGACAGGTCGCTCGAGCCGCGCAGGCGGAACTGGTCGGGGCCCGTCACTTCGAGATCGACCTTGGCCTGGCGCACGTCGTCGAGCGAGAAGGTGTCGTCGAACAGGCGGATGAAGGGCCCGAGCGCGCAGGAGGCGTTGTTGTCCTTGGCGATGCCCAGCAGGAGCGCACTGCGCCCCTCTATGTCGCGCAGGTTCACGTCGTTGCCGAGCGTCGCGCCGACGATGCGGCCCCTGGCGCTGACGATCAGCGTCACCTCGGGCTCGGGATTGTTCCAGTCGGAATCAGCCCGGATGCCGATCTCGGCGCCGTAGCCGACGGCGGCCATCGGCGGCGCCTTGGTGAAGATCTCGGCATAGGGGCCGATGCCCACTTCGAGGTAGGGCGACCAGGCGCCGCGCGCCATCAGCGTCCTCTTCAACGCCTCGGCCTCGGGCGAGCCCGGCTTGATGGCGCTCACATCGGCACCGATGATGGAGTTCAGCTCACCGCGCACCTGCTCGGCGCGCGCGGGATCGCCCTTGGCATGTTCCTCGATCAGCCGCTCCAGCAGGCTGACGGCGAAGGTGACGCCGGCGGCCTTGAGCGCCTGCAGGTCGACCGGCGCCAGCAGGTGGCCCATCAGCTCCTGCAGGGTGCCGATGCGCTCGCCCGGCGTATTGCGCGCGAGGCCCGTCGGATCGGGCGCATTGCAGAGATCGGCCATCGTGGGAACGGTCGCGGAGAGATCGAAGACGCCGTCGGCCCGGATCGCAACGAGGGAAGGCCCTGCCGGATTTCCCGCGCGCCAGACGCGGCCGACCAGGGTGCCGGACGAGCCGTCCTCGGGCAGGATTTCGCTGAGAGATGGTGACACTGGACGTCTCCGGCGCTTCGTTGCAGAAAAGGCGCGCCATTCCCGGGAGAAATAAGATCATGGTCGCAGCACGGATCAAAGGCGTTCTTTCGCCTGTCGTCACGCCCTTCAAGCGCGACCTGTCGCCGGACGTCGGCCGCTTCATCGCTCACTGCAAGTGGCTGATCAGCCAGGATTGCGGTCTCGCGGTCTTCGGCACCAACTCGGAAGCCAATTCGCTGTCCGCCAAGGAGCGCATGAGCCTGCTCGAAGCCGTCGTCGCTGCGGGCGTGCCGACCGCGCGCATGATGCCCGGCACCGGCGCCTGCTCGATCACCGAGGCGGCCGAAGTGAGCGCGCATGCCGTGAAGCTCGGCGTCGGCGGCGCGCTGATGCTGCCGCCGTTCTATTACAAGGGTGTCCCGGAGGAGGGGCTGTTCCGCTTCTATTCGGAAGTCGTGCAGCGGGTCGGCGACGACCGCCTCCGCGTCTATCTCTATCATATCCCCGGGGTCTCGGGCGTGCCGATCACGCACAAGCTGGTCGAGCGCCTGATGAAGGCCTACCCGAAGCAGATCGCCGGCATGAAGGATTCGTCGGACGACTGGCCCCATACGAAGAGCATGATCGACGCCTTCGCCAGGGACGGCTTCGACGTCTTCTCAGGCAACGAGAAGCCGATCCTGGAGAACCTCAAGGCGGGCGGCGTCGGCTGCATCAGCGCCACCGCCAACATCAACCCCGGCAAGATCGCCGAGACCATCAAGGCCTATGGCACTCCGGAGGGTGACAAGCTCCAGGCCTGGATCAACGAGGTCCGCGGTGTCATGCAGGGCTATGTGATGATCCCGGCGCTGAAGTACGTGATCGCGCACTACGGCAGCGACCCGCACTGGAACCCGGTCCGTCCGCCGCTGGTCGAGATCGACGAGAAGACCGGCCGCGACATGATCGACAAGCTCGACAAGCTTGGCTTCACCATGCCGGGCCTGAAGCAGGCGATGGCGGTCGCGGCCGAATAGGTCAGGCGAACGCCAACGCGGCCGGACTACTGTCGCGTCGCCGCCTTGGGCGACGAATGATGGTGCTGAATCATCCATCGGCCATCTCGCTTCACGATCAGCATGGTGAAGCGGGACGGGCGCGGCACGTCGCCCTCCGAGGCGCGCGCGAAGTTGTAGAAGCCAGTGCTGACGACGGTGTTCTCGTCCAGAATGATCGTTCGCCGCTCAACGATCGCGTTCTTGCGGCCGCTGCGGGCGAGATCCTTGAAGTAGGTGCGGATCTGCTCGGTCCCTTCCGACATTACGGGGCTCGTCGTGCCGAGGAGAATGGCATCCGGTGCATAGAGTGCAACCAGGGCTTCGCGATCGTTGGCGCTGTAAGTCGCCACCCACCGGTCGATCAACGCGTCTGCATCTTCTGCCGGGCCGGCGGTAGAGGTCACGGACATAAGCAGGAGCGGCAGACAGAGAAGTGCTGTCAACGGCCTCATGATGATCTCCCTTCATTGTCGTCCGGTCGGCGATTTGACAGCGCCGCCGCATGGGCATTATAGAATACACATGCTCAAGACCCTGTCCCACAACGCTTGGTATTTTACGCCCCTGACATAGGCGGCGCGAAGGGTCATGACTCAACGAAGCCGCCGCATCCCGGCGGCTTTCGTGTTCTAGGACTTGGCCTCCGGGCCGCGGCGGAACCCGCAACCGGAGGACGACATGTCGATCATCGAAGCTGAAATTGAACCGCACCATTTGCCGCTCGCCATCCGCGTGAGGTTGGCGGGCCCGCGCGACATCGACGATCTCTGCGATCTTCTGGGCGACGGCGAGAATGCGCGCGAGCAGGTGCTGACGTGGCTCGAGACGCCGGGCACGACCCTGCTGGTCGCACAGAGCGAGCTGGGCGTGCTCGCGGTCGCGGTGCTGATGACCCGGCTGGTGCCGCTGGAAGGGATGGGCGCCCACAAGGTCATCGAGGTCGACAATCTCGTCGTGCGCGCCGACCAGCGCGGCCGCCGGATCGGGCGGCGTCTCCTGGCCGCCGCCGTCGAATGGTCGCGCCAGCGCCGCGCCGTGCAGGTCGAAGCCGTGGTGGGCGAGGGTGCGGCCAGGCGCTTCTACGAAAATTTCGGATTCGCGGTCGCGAACGACCGGCTGGTGCTGGCGGCGTGAGCGTCACGACCCGCCCGGCGCGTCTGTCCGACGGCCGCTTTTCGCGATGTGAACAAACCGGTTGCAGGTCGAACAATGTGATATGATGTTTCTTCTTGCACACCCAGTGCCGGACATTTGTGCAGGAGTAGCCCCGTGGCAAAGCGTTCTACGAAGCGTGCGAACGTGCCCGTCGAAAAGGCACCGGTCGCCCTCAAGCAGACGATGACCAAGCCGATCTCCAGCTACACCGACCCGGAGCATCTGCGCACGCTGATGCAGAACGCCAAGCGCATGGGCCGCGAGGATATCTGGCGCGAGGCGTTCGACCAGCTGTGCTCGCTCGAGGGCGCCACCCAGACGGAGCCGCTGGACCGGGCGTTCTACAGCACGCTGGCGGCCTACGAGCAGCTGCTGACGCAGAAGAACCGTCGCGCCACCCGGGCCAGCCGCACCCGCCTCAAGCTCAAGGGCAAGGGCGTGGTCGCGTGCCTGGAGGATTGGGCCAAGAGCAAGGAAGCGCCCGAATCCTTCGAGCTGCTGGTCGCCAACGGCATGGTCGAGATGACGGGCGAACAGCTCGTGCTGACCTATCCCGACAAGTTCACGCCGGAAGCGGTCGCGGGCGCCACGGCGCGTCTTGCGACGTTGACCACGGCGGCGCCCGAGAGCTGATTTCTAGGCCGGCTCGGCGTCGCGCGCGGCCCACATCTTCCTGAAGGCCGGACGGGCCTGACAGGCGGCGAGCCAGGCCTTCACGCGCGGCGCGGCTTCGAACAGTTCCGGCGCGGCCTGCGCGTAGCGCACGATCTCGGCAGCGTTGAGGTCGGCCACGGTGAAGCGGTCGCCGACCAGCCAGCCGCTCTTTGCCAGCGCCTTGTCGAGCACGGCGAACGGACCCTTGAGCGCCTCGACGGCGGCGTCGGCGATCTTCGGGTCCTTCGCGCCGTTCGGGTTGCCCAGGCGATGATAGAGCACGTTGATCGCATGCGGCTCGACGCCGGTCGCGGCCCACAGGCTCCACATCGCAATCTGGCCTTCCTCGGCGACGTTCGCCGCCGCGACCGGGCCGCCATGCTTGCGCGCGAGATAGAGGTTGATGGCGAGCGACTCGTTCAGCACCAGCCCGTCATCGTCGATCGAGGGGATGAGACCGCTCGGATTGATCTTCAGGAATTCCGGCGACTGCGTGTGCAGCATCCCGGCCGGCACGGTGCGATAGTGCTGGATGACCGGAACCTGCCTGAACGGGATGCCGAGTTCCTCGGCCAGCCAGATGTTGCGCGACGCGCGGGACCGGTAGACGCCATAGATCGTGAGCATGGAAATCCTACTTCATCGGACTGTTTTCTTGACGGGATCGTGCGCATTCTTAAGGCTTGCCGTGTTCAAGGCACAGTGAAAATCCGGACCGGGCTCTCCAGCAAGGAGGATCGACGATGTCGGCATCCAGGACACTCGAAGCGGTGAAGGATGCCAGCCACCTCTATGAGGTCGAGCGGCGGGCCTACCATCTTCAGCGGCCGGGCTTCCGCGTCGCCGAACTGCAGCTCTCGCCCACGCAGAAGGTGCCCTGGCACTATCACAACAACATCAGCGACACGTTCTACGTGGTCGAGGGCACGATGCGGCTCTTCCTGCAGCAGCCGAAGGAAGAGGTGATCCTGAAGCCAGGCGAGAGTTTCGTCGCCGCGCCGCGGAGGCCGCATCTCGTGACCAACGGGGGAACCTCCTCGCTCACGTTCCTCATCATGCAAGGCGTGGGCGAGTACGACTACGTGCCGATGGTCTGAGTTCAATTCAACTCCGTCGTCCTGAGCGAGCGCCGAAGGCGCGTAGTCGAAGGACCTCTTTTCGCTTCGATAGACCGTGCGCCGGAAAAGAGATCCTTCGACTGCGCCACCCTTCGGGCGGCTCCGCTCAGGATGACGGAATTGCTTATCGCCGCTGGCTAACTGATCGCCGGCGCGTCCTGGCCGACGAATTGGACGCGCAGCTCGCGCTTCAGCACCTTGCCGGTGGCGTTGCGCGGCAAGGCGTCGACGAAGGTCACGGATTGCGGCACCTTGAATTTGGCGAGCCGCGCGAGGCAGTGCTTGATCACGTCGCCCTCGGCGAGGTCCTGCTCGGGCTTGCGCACGACGATCGCCATGCCGACCTCGCCCCAGCGCGCGTCGGGCACGCCGATGATCGCGGCGTCGGCAACGGCGGGGATCTGGAACAGCACGTTCTCGACCTCGGCCGGATACACGTTCTCGCCGCCCGAGATGTACATGTCCTTCCAGCGGTCGACGATGTAGACGAAGCCCTCCTCGTCGAGCCGGGCGGCGTCGCCGGTGTGCAGCCAGCCGTCGGTGAAGCTCCGCTCCGTGGCCTCCGGATTGTTCCAGTAGCCCGGCGTGATGTTGGGTCCCTTGATCAGCAGCTCGCCGATGCCGCCGGCCGCCACGTCGTGGCCCTGGTCGTCGACCACGCGGATCGCGGTGTGCATCATCGCCTTGCCGGCCGAGCCCAGCTTGCGGATCGCGTCGGCGGCATCGAGCATCGTGCCGGCCGGGCTGGTCTCGGTCATGCCCCAGCCCTGGACCAGCGGCACGCCGCGGGCGGTCCAGGTCTCGAGGATGGCAAGCGCGCAGGGGGCGCCGCCGACGCCCGCGATCCGCAGGCGTGTGAGATCGGCCGTCTCGAACTTCGGATGCTGCATCATGAACTGGTAGGGCGCCGGCACGGCGAAGAAGTGGGTGATGCCGAGCGACGGATCCGAGAGGCAATTGAGCGCCTGGCCGGGATCGAAGCTGCGCATGATCAGGAGCGTACCGCCGGCATGAAGCACCGGGTTGGCGTAGCAGTTGAGACCGCCGGTGTGGAACAGCGGCAGCACCACCAGCTGTACCGTCTCGGGTGTGATCAGCGCGGGAATGCCGAGGTTCACACAGTTCCAGAATACCATCCCGTGCGTGATGATCGCGCCCTTGGGATGCCCCGTGGTGCCCGACGTGTACATGACCATGCCGATATCGTCGTGCGTCAGGGGCACGGCGGCCGGCGCCGGTCCGGCCTCGGCGAGCGCGCGCTCGTAGGCGCTGTCGGGCCGTTCGTGGTCGATCTCCAGCAGGTCCTGGGAAAGAGCGGCGGCCTGCTGGGTAAAGCCCTTGTCATGGATCAGCAGCTTCGGGCCGGCATCGCCCAGGATGTATTCCAGCTCGGGCACCGTGAGCCGCCAGTTCAGGGGCAGCATGATGGCGCCGAGCCGTCCGCAGGCGAATTGAAGTTCGAAATATTCGGCGCAGTTGGGGGCGAGCAGGGCGATCCGGTCGCCCTTGGCGATGCCTTTCGCCGCCAGCGCCGCGGTCAACCGGCCGATGCGGGCATCGAGGTCGGCGTAGGAGAATTTCCGGCCCGTCTGTAGGTCGTGAATCGCGAGCTGCCGGGCGCGCCGGCCCGCATGGTGGGCAATCCAGTCGAAGTAGGGAATCGCAGTCATCAGTTCACGCCCCTGGTGAAGCCCTGCCAGTAGGGCTCGCGCAGCTCGCGCTTCAGGACCTTGCCGGCGCCGGAGAGGGGCAGGGGCGAGTCGCGGAAGTCGACGCTGCGCGGGCATTTGTAGCCCGCGATCTGGTTTCGGCAATGGTCGATCACGTCGTCGGCGCCGAGCGCGGCGCCCTGCCGGAGGACGACGATGGCATGGACCCGTTCGCCCCATCGTTCGTCGGGAACGCCGATCACCGCCACCTCGGCGACGCCCGGCATCGTCGAGATCGCGTTCTCGACTTCGGCCGAATAGACGTTCTCGCCGCCGGAAATGATCATGTCCTTCAGCCGGTCGACGATGAACACGAAACCTTCCTCGTCCATGTAGGCGCCGTCGCCGGAATGGTACCAGCCGTCCTGCAGCACCGCCTCGGTCTCGGCGGGCTTGTTCCAGTAGCCCTTCATCACGTTGGCGCCGCGGACCGCGAGCTCGCCGGCCGTGCCGCGCGGTACCTCCCGCCGATCGTCATCGACGATCCTGACCTCGCAGGCGAGAACCGCCTGGCCGCACGATTTGAGCCGCCCGGCGAACGGACCGTCGAGCACGGTGTAGCGAGGGTCGAGCAGGGTGACGATGGGCGAAGCCTCGGTCATGCCATAGCCGTGCATCAGGCGGACCTGCGGCATCCGCTCGATCGCCTTGCGCAGGATGCCCTCGGGCATGGGCGAGGCGCCGTAGAGGATGAAGGAAAGCGTGCCGATGTCGAACTCGGCGAAGCGCTCGTGGTTCACCAGCATGTTGATCATGGTCGGCACGAACTGGGCGTGCGTCACCTTCTCGGTCTGGATCGTCAGCAGCACTTCGACCGGCTCGAAGCGCGGCACGAAGGCGTGGCGTCCGCCGGACAGGGTGACGCCGAAGGTCGAGGCCCCGTCGGCGAGATGGAACATCGCCCCCGAATGGAGATAGGCGGTGTCCGAATCGAAGCCCATGCCGGCCACGCCGTTCAGGGCATTCACGACGAGGTTGGTGTGGGTGAGCATCACGCCCTTGGAGCGGCCGGTCGTGCCGCCGGTGTAGAACAGGCCGGCCAGATCGTCGTCGCGGGCGCCTGCATCATCGATCGCCTCGTAGCTCGTGAGGTCCTCGTAGCGGAGGATGCCGTCGGGGCTCGCCAGATCGTCGAGCCAGACGACCTCGCGCACCGACGGTGTGCGGCCTTCGAGAGCCTTCAGGTGGTGCGACATGCCGGTATCGACGAACAGGGCGACCGCGCCGGAATCGTTCAGGATGTATTCGATCTCGGGCGCCGCCAGCCGCGTGTTGACGGGCACCACCACCGCGCCCAGCCACGGCAGCGCGTACATCAGTTCGAGATAGCGGTCGGAATTGAGGGCTAGGAGGGCCACCCGGTCGCCGCGGCGCACGCCCAATGCCGAAAGCGCGCCCGCCACCCGGCTGATCCGGTCGGCGCTCTGCTGCCATGTGCGCTTGCGCCCGGCGAAGGAGGTGGCGATGCCGTTGGGCCGGGTCTGGACGGCGCGGCGAAGTCCCTGGGTGAGTGCAAACATGTCGGGATGCTAGGGGCTCGTCCGTTCGCGCGGCAAGGGGCTTCGTGGTAAGGGGGAGGTATGGACACCATTGCCCAGCCGACCGCACCTGCGAAGGACCTCGAGTTCAACCCGCTCGACCCGGCCTTCATCGCCGATCCCTATCCCTTCTATCGCCGGCTGCGCGAAGCCGCCCCGGTGCTGAAGACACCGCAAGGTTTCTGGCTGATCACGCGCTACGACGACGTGGCGCTGTCCCTGCGCGACAGGCGCTTCGGCAAGGACTTCGAAGGCAACATGAGGCGTCGCTACGGCGAGAGCCGCATGGACGAGCCCGCGGTGGCGAGTCTGGCGAAGACGATGCTGGTGCAGGACCCGCCCGATCACACGCGCCTCCGCGGCCTGGTCACCAAGGCCTTCACCGCCCGTCGCGTCGCCGACATGCGGCCGCGCATCGAGGCACTGGTCAAGGAACAGCTTGACCGGATCGCCGACAAGGGCGAGATGGACGTGATGCGCGACCTGGCGCATCGCCTGCCGGTCATCGTGATCTGCGACATGCTGGGCATTCCCGAAGAGCATCGCGCCCCGTTCCTGGCGGGCAGCAACGTCAACGGCCGCATCCTCGAACCGGTGCCGATGACCCGCGAGGAGCTCGACCAGGCCAACCGCAACACCCAGATGGCCGGCGTCTATTTCAACCAGCTCTGCGAGCTGCGCCGCCGCGAGCCGCGCGACGATCTCACGACCGAGCTGGTGAAGGCCGAGGAGGCAGGCGACAAGCTGTCGGCCGAGGAGCTGCAGGCGAACATCGGCCTGCTGTTCGGCGCCGGGCACGAGACGACGACCAACCTGATCGGCAACGGCCTGCTGGCGCTGCATCGCAACCCGGATCAGTGGGAGCGGCTCAAGGCCGACCCGTCGCTGATCCCCAACGCGATCGAGGAGCTGCTGCGCTACGACTCCTCTGTGCAGATCACCGGCCGCGTCACCCATGCCGAAGTCGAACTGGGCGGCGTGACGATCGGCGCGGAGCAGAGCATCGTCGCCCTGCTGGGCGCCGCCAATCGCGATCCGGCTCAGTATCCCGATCCCGACCGGCTCGATGTCGGCCGCGAGCATATCCGGCCGATGTCGTTCGGCGGCGGCATCCATCATTGCCTGGGCGCGCAGCTCGCCCGGCTCGAGGCCGAGCTGGTGTTCACGGCGCTGATCGAGCGCATGCCGAACCTGACGCTGCCCGAGAAGGATACGCCGGCCTGGCGCCGCAGCTTCACCCTGCGCGGCCTCAGCAAACTCCCCGCGGTCTGGCACTGAAGGATGTGACTTAAGACATGGCGACGCGGTGGCGGGGCGAGGGCGGCCAGCATCAGGGTGCCCGCCCTTACCAGGAAGACAGTTGGCGACTGGTAACGCTGGGCGACGGCTCGCTGCTGGCGGTGGTGGCCGACGGGATGGGCGGACATGCCGGCGGGGCGGTCGCGAGCCAGCTTGCGGTCGACGCCTTCCTCCATGCGGTGGAGCAGGGCGGCGACCTGGATGACGGGCTGCACGACGCCAACCAGGCGGTCGGCCGGGGCGCCCTCGCCCGGCAAGAACTCACCGGCATGGGCGCCACCCTGGTTGCGGCCCAGCTGCGCGGCGACGAAGTGCGCTGGATCAGCGTCGGCGATTCGCCCTTCTACCTGGTCGAGGCGGACCAGATCGTTCGCCTGAACGCCGATCATTCGATGGCGCCGCAGATCGACGCGCTGGTCGCCCGCGGCATGCTCTCGGCCGAGGATGCCGAGAAGCATCCCGGCCGGCACACCTTGCGCGAGGCGGTGATGGGCGAGCCGCTCACCCTGATCGACCGGGGCAAACGCCGGCTGGGGACGGACGCGCGCCTTCTGGTGTGCAGCGATGGCGTGCACAGTCTGAGCAACGAACAACTGATGGCGCAGGCGTCGCTGCCGGTGGATCGCATCATCGCAGGCGTCCTGGCGGTGGCCAAAGCGCACCAGGACAATATCACCGTCGTCAAGCTGGAGCGCGTCCGATGAGCCGGAGTCCTGTCGTCATCGAAGTCACGCGCGGCCCGGTCGTCGAGAGCCGGCACGAAGGCATCGCCGCGGTCGTCAAGGCCGATGGCACCGTCGTCGAATCCTGGGGCGACATCGATGCGGCGATCCTGCCGCGCTCGGCCAACAAGCCGATCCAGGCGATGGCCTTCGTCGAGAGCGGCGCGGTCGAACGCTTCGGTCTCGGCGACGAGCATATCGCTCTGTCCTGCGCCTCGCACAGCGGCGAGACGCGGCATGTCGAGACGGTGCGCGCCTGGCTGGCCAAGATCGGCCTGAGCGAGGCCGATCTCGAATGCGGCACCCATGCGCCGCGCCTGCAGTCGAGCATCGAGGCGCTGGCCCGCGCCAACACCCTGCCGACGGCGGCGTTCAACAACTGCTCGGGCAAGCATAGCGGCTTCCTGACGACGGCCGTGCACTATGGCGAGCCGACCAAGGGTTACATCACGTACGACCATCCGGTGCAGCGCCGCCTGCGCGAGACGATGAGCGCGCTGTGCGGCCTCGACGCCAATGCCTTTCCGCACGGCACCGATGGCTGCGGGATCCCGACCTTGGCCACGCCGCTCAAGAGTCTCGCGCAGGCGATGGCTTCGATGGCCGATCCGTCGCGCCTGTCGAGCAAGCGCGCCGACGCCGCGATCCGCATCCGCAAGGCGATGAACGCCGAGCCCTTCATGGTGGCCGGCAGCGGCCGCTTCTGCACCCGCATCAACGAGGCTGCGCCCGGCGTCATCCAGGTGAAGACCGGCGCCGAGGGGGTGTTCTGCGGCATGTTGCCGACGCTCGGCCTCGGCGTGGCGCTCAAGGTCTGGGACGGCGCGGGCCGGGCGGCCGAGGTCGCGATGGCGGCCCTGCTGGATCATCTCGGCGTACTGCCGGCTGGGCAGCGAGAAGACGTGCTGCATCCGCAGATCAAGAACGTCGTCGGCCTTTTGGTCGGCGAGATGAGGCCGGCGAAGAGCTGGCTGGGCTGAGGCCCGTCATGAGTCTCACGCTCGACATCCTGGAAGTTGGCGCCCGCGGCGACGGCGTCGCCGATCTCGAAGGCAAGCGCTACTTCGTGCCCTATTGTTTGCCGGCCGAGACGGTCGAGGCCGAACCGCTGGACAAGCGCGGCGACGGCATCGCCTGCGAGCTGCTCGAAGTGCTGGCGCCGTCGCGCCACCGCGAGACGCCGCCATGCCCGCATTTCGGCACCTGCGGCGGCTGCGCGCTCCAGCACTGGCGCCGCGACATTTACACCAATTGGAAAAGCGAGCTGATCGCCAAATCCCTGGCGCAACGCGGCGTTAAGGCCCCGCGCTTCGAGGCGCCCGTCACCTGCGAGCCGGGGGAGCGCCGGCGCGCCGACATCGTGCTGCGGCGCGAGGGCAAACGGGTCCTGGCCGGCTACCATGAGCGGGCCAGCCAGAACGTCGTCGACGTCGGCACCTGCGTCGTGGCCCGCCCGAAGATCAATGCGGTCCTCGCGCCCCTGCGCACGGCGATGGCCGCCATCCTGCGGGACGGCACCTCGGCCGATGCCGTGGTCAACGAGACCGACACGGGCCTCGACGTGCTGATCCGGCCGCACCGGCGCTTCGACCTGACCCTGCCGATCCGCGAGACGCTGATCGCGCTGGCCGAGAGCGCCGACATGGCGCGTGTGAGCTGGGGCGACCGCGCGACGGCCGAGCCGGTGCTGGTGCGCCGCACGCCGCAGCTGATCCTGGGCGACCTGACGATCGAGCCGCCGCCGGGCGCGTTCCTGCAGGCGACCAAGCGCGCCGAGCTGGTGATGCGCGCCGGTGTCAACGCCTGGGCCGGGGAGGCGACGCATCTCGCCGACCTGTTCGCCGGCATCGGCGCGCTGTCGCTCGGCAAGCCGGGCAAGCTCAGCCTGTTCGAATACGACCGCCCGTCGGTCGCCGCCGTCGACGCCGCGGCGCGCAAGCTGGGCGGCAACCGCGTGACCGTTCAGCTGCGCGATCTCTTCCGCCGGCCGCTGAGCACCAAGGAACTCGAAGCCTTCGACGCCGTCGTGCTCGACCCGCCGCGTGCGGGTGCGGCCGCGCAATGCGCCGAACTCGCCGCCTCGAAGGTCAAGCGTATCGTCTACGGCTCCTGCGACCCCGCCAGCTTCGCCCGCGACGTGCGGACCCTGCAGGACGGCGGATACCGGCTGGAGAAACTCATGCCCATCGACCAGTTCCTCTGGTCGGCACATGTTGAGATGATCGCGCTACTGACGAAATGAATCGAGGAGACGACCGATGATGTTCGACCTTACCGGCAAGGTGGCCGTGGTGACCGGCGGCAGCCGTGGCATCGGCCGCTCGATCTGCGAGCAGATGGCCGCCCATGGCGCCAAGGTCGTGGTGTCGAGCCGCAAGCTGCCGGCCTGCGAGGAGGTGGTGAAAGGGATCAAGGAAAAGGGCGGCGAGGCCACGGCCGTCGCGGCCAGCATCTCCGACAAGGCCCAGCTCGAGAACCTCGTGGCCGAGGCCCGCAAGGCCTACGGCCGCATCGACATCATGGTCTGCAACGCCGCTTCCAACCCGTATTTCGGCCCGCTCACGGGGCTGAAGGACGAGGTGTTCCAGAAGATCATGCAGAACAACGTGATGTCGAACCTGTGGCTGATGAACATGGTCGGCCCGGAGATGGCGGAACGGAAGGACGGCGCCTTCATCATCGTCTCGTCGATCGGCGCCCTGGTCGGCTCGGCCCATATCGCGGCCTACAACATGAGCAAGGCAGCCGATCTCTCGCTGGTGAAGTCGCTCGCCATGGAGTGGGGCAAGCACAACATCCGCGTCAATGCGATCGCCCCCGGCCTGATCCAGACCGACTTCGCCAAGGCGCTGTGGGACAATCCGCAGATCCGCGCCGCGCAGGAGAACAAGGCCGCCCTGAAGCGCATCGGCCAGCCCGACGACATCGGCGGCGTCGCGGTGTTCCTCGCCTCCAAGGCCGGCAATTTCATCTGCGGCCAGTGCATCATCGCCGACGGCGGCGTCATCGGCGCGGGCGCGGAGTAAACAGAGTCCCGTCATCTCGACCGGAGCCGAGCGCAGCGAGGCGGAGTGGAGAGACCTTGTCTCCACCAATTGCCGGCTTTTAGTGGAGAGAAGGTCTCTCCGCTCCGCACCTTCGGTGCTCCGGTCGAGACGACGGAGCGTCAGTGCAGCGCACGCTCGCGCGAGACGTAGTGGCCGCGCTTCAGTTCCTTGAAGAACTGCGGCACCTGC
>JBILYJ010000262.1:0-7085 GCA_044377795.1 Reyranella sp.
GGCGATCCGGCAGTATTCTTCTCGTCTGGCCCAACTGCCGGCCAAGAGGAAATTGACAATCTGCGACGTGAGATGGGTCTTGATAAACCGATCCCGGTGCAGCTCGCCTACTACTTGTTGGACGTCGCGGCCGGAAATTTCGGGAAATCGATGACTACGGGGCAACCAGTAGTGCGCGACATCGCACGTCGACTCCCGGCTTCGCTGGAGCTCACGTTCGCGGCTCTGGGAATTGCCTTGCTAGTTTCGCTCCCCTTGGGCATTGCGGCCGCGCTACGTGCCGGATCTCTCGTCGATCACGTCGTCAGGTTCATTTGCACACTCGGCGTGTGCATGCCCACCTTCGTATCGGGGTTACTGCTTATCTATGTCTTTTATTACAATCTCGGCTGGTCGCCCGATCCGACGGGTCGGCTGGACATCTTCGCTGCCACGCCCCCGGATATTACCGGCTTTCTTCTCATCGACTTCGCCATCACCGGCAATCTACAGGGCTGGCTCGCCGCACTTTCTCAAATCGCCTTGCCCGCCTGCACGATGGCCCTCTTCGTGCTGGCACCACTCACGCGGATGACCCGGGCCTCGATGCTTTCTGTTCTCGGAAGCGATTTCATCAGAACCGCCCGCTCCCTCGGCCTCTCCAGGTACCGGATTACGGTTAGCTACACCCTACGGAACTCCTTGCTGCCGGTGCTCACCATCGCTGGCATCGTTTTCTCGACGATGCTAGGTGCCAATGTCCTCGTCGAAAAGGTGTTCTCCTGGCCAGGCGTTGCTTCCTACACGCTCGACGCACTTGTGGCATCGGACTATGCGCCGGTGCAGGGCTTCGTATTACTGATGGCCGGCATCTTCGTATTGGTTAACCTGATAGTCGATATCCTCTACGGCATCGCCGATCCGCGGATTAACATCGGATGAATTCAACGGTTCGTCATGCCGCCTGGGTGCTGCGCGGTAATCCAGTGACCGCAGCCGCCATTCTCGGGATCGGCCTTTTGATTGTGGTGGCCGCCTTCGCTCCCTGGCTGGCACCTCACGATCCGCTGATCTCGAACGTTGCCAATGCGCTGCAACCACCGAGCAGCCAGCACCCGTTCGGAACAGACCAGCTCGGACGCGACGTGTTCTCGCGCCTGATTGTCGCCACGCGCCTTGATCTAGTGATCGCCGCGTCTGCCGTCGTAATCTCGTTCGCAATCGGCGCAGTCATTGGTGCTGTGTGCGGATATGCGGGTGGCACGCTCGATCGTGTCGTCGGCCGCGTCGTCGATGTGTTGATGGCGTTCCCGCTGTTTGTCCTAGCCATGGCCTTGGTTGCAGCGCTCGGCAATTCGGTCGAGAACATCATCATCGCCACTGCTGCCATCAACCTGCCGTTCTATATCCGGTTCGCGCGTGCCGAAGTGAACGTCCGGCGAGACGCCGGCTGGGTCGAGGCGGCGCGATTGGCTGGCGAAAGCCAGCTCGCTGTGGTTCTCCGCTTCCTGCTTCCAAACGTACTCCCAGCAATGGCGGTGCAGATATCGCTCAACCTCGGATGGGCGATCTTAAATGCCGCCGGCCTGTCTTTCCTCGGCTTGGGCGTAACCGCGCCAACCCCCGAATGGGGAATCATGGTTGCCGAAGGCGCCCGCTTCATCACCTCCGGCAAGTGGTGGCTCGTCGCATTTCCGGGACTGGCCCTGATGTTTACGGTCCTCGTTTTCAACCTGGCTGGTGATGGTTTGCGCGACATTCTTGATCCGAGGATGCGTACGTGAGCTTGGTTCAAGTCGAAGACCTACGCGTCTCGTTCTCGACGCGAGCCGGTCCAGTCCACGCCCTTCACGGCGTTTCTCTATCAATTGCAGACGGTCAGACCTTGGGGATTGTCGGCGAATCCGGTTCTGGGAAGTCAGTGACCGCCTATGCCATCACCAGACTTCTAGATAAGGCGGGACGGATTACAGCTGGACGAATTCTCTTTCGTGGGACTGACCTGACTCGAGTACCGGAGCGCGACCTTCGGCTGATGCGCGGCGCCGATATGTCGATGATCTTCCAGAATCCTCGAGCCGCACTCAATCCGATCGCGCCGATCGGCCGTCAGATTACTGATGCTATCCTTGCACATCGACGGGTCTCCGCGGTGGAGGCGCGGACAGAAGCTTTGTCGCTCCTCAGAGCCGTATTGATCCGAGACCCAGAAGTTCGCTTCCATTCCTATCCGCACGAGCTGTCTGGCGGCATGTGCCAACGTGTCATGATCGCGATGGCCATCGCCTGTCAGCCGAAATTGCTCATAGCCGACGAGCCGACCACTGGCCTCGACGTCACGACACAGAAGCAGGTGATGGATCTGCTTGCCCGCATAACGGCCGACCGCGGCATGGCAATGATGCTTATCACACACGATCTGGCGCTGGCCGCGCAGTACTGCCAGAACATTGTCGTATTGGAACGCGGTCGTATCGTCGAGGAAGGTGAAACCGGCAAACTATTCCATTCTCCTCAACATCCCTACACCCGGCGACTGGTCGCGGCATCTCCCACTCCGCGCTCGACTGTCGAAGATTTGGCGCGTGCCGCCGCTGCTGCCGGAGAAGTTATTCATGCCCGTCCGAGCGCAATGCGCCTGGCGGCGCCGGTTGACACGGGCCCTCTCCTCGATGTGCGCAATCTGGTCAAGAAGTTCGGGGTGCTCAGTCCCGCCGTCGACGATGTTTCGTTCAGCATTCACGCTGGTGGTAGTCTTGGCCTCGTCGGCGAGTCAGGAAGTGGCAAAAGTACAATTTCGCGCATGGTCTGCCGCCTGCTTGACAAGACCGATGGAGACATATTCTTCGATGGGCAAGACATCGGCAATGTGCCGGTCCGCGACTTCCACAAGATGCCGCCGCGGCGGGATATTCAGCTGGTCTTTCAGGATCCAGACAATAGCCTGAACCCGCGATTCACTGCGTTCGACTGTATCGCGCACCCGCTCCGTACACTCGCGCGGAACCGCAGCGAAGCTACCATCGCTACACAAGTACACGAGGTCGCCGCCCGTTGTGGCCTGCCGATGGATCTGCTCGGCCGCTTCCCTCACCAGCTCTCTGGCGGGCAGAAGGCGCGGGTCGGCATTGCTCGGGCTATCGCACCGCGACCGCGGCTGCTCGTGCTCGATGAGCCCACGGCGGCGCTGGACGTCTCGGTCCAGGCGATCATACTGAATTTGCTATTGCGGCTGCGGCACGAGGACGGAACGGCCTTTCTCTTCGTCAGTCACGATTTGAACGTGGTTCGGCTGATGTGCGAACACGTCGTGGTCCTTCAGCTTGGCCAAGTAGTCGAGCAAGGCGAAGTGAACGCGGTCTTCAAATCGCCGACCTCGGAGTACACACGCGAGCTTCTGGCGGCCATTCCACATTTTGACCCCACACGAGCCGACAAAGTGCGGGTGTCGAACGGTTAGATTTAGTTCTGCTACCGGACCTATACCGCTTCTACTTTAAGTTACTGCCGCGAGGCTTGCATGAATGTTCAATATTCTAACGGCCCAATGCACGGCTTGATGATCGTCGACCTCACCCAGATCTACAACGGACCCTACGCAACTTACCTGGCTGCGATGGCCGGCGCCCGGGTTATCAAAGTTGAGCCCCCTGATGGTGAGCACCTGCGAAAGCGAAGTGCCACAAGCGGCGCGGCCCTGCCGTTCGCCCTGCTGAACGGAAACAAGGAGTCAATTGCTCTCGATCTTAAACATGACGACGGCAAACGCGTACTCCTGGAGCTCATCGATCGCGCCGATGTGCTGGTTGAAAACTTTGCGCCGGGCGTAATGGATCGTCTCGGCCTCGGAAGTGAAATGGTTAGACAACGCAATCCGCGCATAATCTATGCATCGGGCTCAGGATTTGGGCAATCGGGCCCGTACCGAAACTACCCGGCGATGGATCTGACTGTACAGGCGATGTCCGGCGTTATGAGTATCACAGGCATGCCTGAAGGGCCGCCGCTGAAGGCGGGTCCGGCCATCTGCGACTTTTTCGGTGGAGTCCACCTATACGCGGCGATCGCAACGGCGCTGTTGGATCGCGAGCGGACCGGCCGAGGTCGCATCGTTGAAGTGTCGATGCTCGAAGCTGTCTATCATTCCCTCAGCTCCAGTCTGGGACTTCTCTACGATTCAGGAAGCAACTCGCAGATGCGTACAGGGAACCGGCATGGCGGCATGTCTCTCGCCCCCTACAATGTCTACCCAACATCCGATGGTCATGTCGCGATCATCTGCAATAATGACGTGCATTGGGAAAGCCTGACTCGGGTCATGGGGTGCCCCGAGCTGCTTGCTGAGCCACGTTTTAGGTCAGTTCGTGATCGAGTAAGGAACATGGACGAGCTTGACGCAGAGGTGCAACGCTGGACGTTAACTCTAGGCAAGAACGAACTGTTTGAGCGCCTAGTAAAGGAGAGGGTTCCGTGTGCTCCGATCCGGTCGGTCGCAGAAATGGCCGATGACCCACACCTTCGCGCCCGCGGCATGCTGGTTGACATCTGCCACCCTGAGTTTGGGAACATTACAGTCGCCCAGAGTCCACTGCGCTTTCCGGACAGTCCCATGACCTCTCCGCGTCCGAGTCCGCGCCTGGGTGAGCACACGACAAGTATCCTGCGTGACTTGCTCGAATATGGAGCTGACGAGATCACAGTGTTAAAGGCGCACTGGGCCACCTAAATACATGCTTACAGCCCCAACGCCCCGCACTGGGGGTAGGATCTGGTGCGCTGTTGGCCCGGCACATAGCAGTCCCGGACGGACGCACTCACCGTACGGGCGACAAGAAGCCGATGTCTGCCAAGGTGCCGTCGCGGAGTTGGTAGGAATTTGATGTGGCGTAGTCTCCGGGGTGTTCAACCTAGAATCATCCTGTCCCTGCTCAAAACTCCAAAAATCCCAGCAAGTGTGGCGTTTCTTGTGCCGCAGCCATACCTTCATCGGCACGCTCACGCTTCTGTCCGCCCTCGGTTCCCTGCTCTCGTTCCGGGTGCGCAGCCGCGCCGCGTTGGAACTCCAACTCGTCGCCCTGCGACACCAAGTGACCGTCCTGCGCCGGCAACGCCCTAACCTGTCCTTGCTCATTTCTGCGCCAGCGCCTTCTCCAGCGCCGCATTCTTCTGCATCGACCCGTTGGACGATCCGACCCAGTACGCCACGACACTGGAGGCCATGCCGGCGAGCGTGCCCAGCAGCAGCGTGACCATGTCGCGCTGACTGGTCGGCACCTCCTCCCGGATGACCAGCCACAGCATGACGGCGAAGCCCACCAACACGATGGCCGACACCAGGACGGCGCCGTAGGCGATCGGGCTCTTTGCTTCGGCCAGGCGTACCTTCTGCTCCCGAGCGCTTTGCACGTCACGGAGCTGAGCCAGAATCGCTTCATGCTCCTGCCGCCGGGCATCGGCTTCGGCCTGAATGAGCGCCGTCTTGAACTGCAGGGCCGCGTTGGGATCACGCGCGATCGCAGCCTCGATGCCCGAGGGGTCATCGGTGCCGAGGATGTCGCGGGCGATACCCGTCACCTTCTCGACGGCCGCCCCGGTCTTGTCCCCCAAGATCCACGACGCGACGGTGGGCGCCACGCCCAGTAGCAGCGGAAGCAATGGCATCATTCGCCTCCATGGCGGGCATAGGCCTGGGCGATCCGGCCGGCGTAGTGATCGACCTGCCCCGGACCGTTGTAACGTCCAGCAAAGGCGTGCCAGTCATGGCGCCGTAGGGCATCCAGGAGAACTGGATCCGCCTCGACGAAGCGCACGAATGCGTCGAGCTGGCCGCCGGCGGTGTCCATTGTCGCGACCATTTCCTGCACGCTCGCGTAACCCAGCACCTTCCAGTGGAAGCCCATGATCTGGAAGGCGCCCCAGCTGGTGGCCTGCAGCGCCGCATTCTCGTCGAGCGCGCAAGCGGCCTCGACCTGCGCCCAGGCGCCGGCCCACGTGCTGGCCGCGAGGCCCGGCGTCCACCGGGTACAACTGATCGCCGGGTAGCTGGCATTGAAGCGATAGCCATTGAGCTTGCCGAACCAGTGCGCCTCCAGGCGGACCGGCGGCCGAAGCGCGCCGGCGATGTTCCAGTGGGTCGCCCCACCCGCCTCCACCTCAGCCACCGCCTTGATCGCAGCCACGGGGACGCCGAGACGCGCCGCGGCGGCCTGGTAGTCGTCTTCGCTAAAACTCATTTGTGGAACCTCTCGAACAGCGCCCAGCCCGCGGCGACCAGCACCGCGACGAGGCCGCCCAGTTTCAGGAACACGCCCAGCGCCCCCTGGCCCATGTGGGCGTAGGATTCGAGACGCGCGGTGGACTTCTTGATCTCGGCCAGGTCGTCCTTCATGTCGGCCACGACCTGCTCCAGCTTGGCCAGCCGGTCGCGCTCATCAGGCGTCATGGTTCTCCGCTCCTTTCGTGGGACGGCTCTGTCTTCTCGTCTGGCTGCCGCCAGGCCATCCCGAGGAGAGGCACCGAGACAGCAGCCCGCAGCAGTTCCGACTTGATCCCCAGCAAGCGTTGCCGCTTCGAGTGACATGAACGGCCCCCGCCACTTCGTCGCTCGCGATCGACGACGAACCCATGCTCAAGACTGAAGGGCTAGAGCTTGATAAAGACGTTGACGAATGAGGACGGCTGCACGACCGAAAAAGCGGTCGACGTATAATTCTGCCCGCCCCTCACAAAGCTGTTGTCGCCGCCGTAGCCAAGCGCCGTTCCGCTCACGGGGAGCGTCGTCGTGGCGGTGCTTGTTTCGGTTCCGGTCTTGTCGCCCAGCGCTCGGGATGTAAGTCCGCTGCCCGCGCCGGCCACGACAAGTGCCCGCCCCAGCATGGCCGACAGCTTGATCGTCTTGCCCGCCGCGAAGTCCGCCGCGGCAGTCGCGCCCCGCCCGGTCGACACCGGACAGATGGCGTCGCTGAAAGTGTTCCACAGGTGCGCGAACAGATCGGCCGTGTCAGCGTTTGCCCGCGTGGTTCCGCCGCTGGCGGCGTTGCCGATCGTGCCGTCGTCGACTTTCACCCAACCGGGGAGAGAAGTGCTCGCCCTCGAGCTGATGCGAT
>JBILYJ010000263.1:0-7040 GCA_044377795.1 Reyranella sp.
GTGGCACGTCAAGGTCGGTGACACAGTCAAATCCGGCCAGGTCGTCTGCGAGATCGAGACCGACAAGGCCACGATGGAAGTCGAGGCCGTCGACGAGGGCAAGATCGGCCAGATCCTCGTCGAGGAAGGCACCGAGGGGGTGAAGGTCAACGCCGTCATCGCCGTGCTGCTCGAAGAGGGTGAAAAGGAAGTCGCCAGGTCCGCGGCACCGGCAGCCGCCGCCAAGGCTGCTGAAGCAAAACCTGCCGAGAAGCCCGCGGCAGCGGCTTCCGCACCGGCACCTAACCCGGCCGCACCTGCGGCTTCCTCCGGCGGCCCCCGCCTCTTCGCCTCGCCGCTGGCCCGGCGCATTGCGGCGGAGAAGGGGATCGACCTCGCCGGCATCAAGGGCTCCGGTCCGAACGGCCGCATCGTCAAGGCCGACGTCGAGAATGCCAAGCCCGGTGCTGCGCCCGCGGCGGCCCAGGCACCGAAGGCCGCGGCCAAGGCTCCGGCGCCGCCGGCCGCCGGCCAGCCGGTGTTCGTGGCGCCCGGCGACAGCCGCGTGCCGCACACCAGCATCCGCAAGGTCATCGCCCGGCGCATGCTCGAGTCCAAGCAGACCGTCCCGCATTTCTACCTGACGGTCGACTTCGAGATCGACGCGCTGCTGACCGCACGCACCGCGATCAACGCCGTGGTCGAGAAGAAGGGCACCAAGGTCTCGGTCAACGACATGGTGATCAAGGCCTGCGCCAAAGCGCTGCGCGACCATCCGGAGTGCAACGCCTCGTGGACCGAGGAGGAGATGATCCAGTACGGCGCGGTCGACATCTCCGTCGCCGTCGCCACCGATCGCGGCCTCATCACGCCGATCGTGCGCAATGCCGACATGAAGGGCCTGGCGCAGATCTCGATCGAGATGAAGGACCTCGCCAGCCGCGCCAAGAGCGGCAAGCTGAAGCTCGAGGAGTTCCAGGGCGGCGGCTTCACCATCTCGAACCTCGGCATGTTCGGCATCCGCGACTTCGGCGCCATCATCAACACGCCGCAGTCCATGATCCTGGCCGTCGGCGCGGGCGAGGAGCGGGTCGTCGTCCGCAAGGGCGAGATGGTCATCCGCAACATCATGAGCTGCACGCTCGCCGTCGATCACCGCGTGGTGGACGGCGCGATGGGCGCGCAGTTCCTGCAGACGCTCAAGGCGTATGTCGAGCAACCCGCCGCGATGCTGGCCTAGGAGCACGTCATGGCCGAAACCAGTTTCGATCTCATCGTCGTGGGCGGCGGGCCGGGTGGCTATGTCGCCGCGATCCGCGCGGCGCAGCTCGGGCTCAAGACCGCGGTGGTCGAGCGCGAGCATATGGGCGGCATCTGTCTCAACTGGGGCTGCATTCCCACCAAGGCGCTGCTGCGCACCTCGGAAGTCTACGGCCTCATCAAGCATGCCGAGGCCTATGGGTTGTCGGTCAAGGACGTGTCGTTCGATCCGAAGAAGATCGTCGAGCGCTCGCGCAAGGTCGCGAGCCAGCTCAGCAATGGCGTCTCGATGCTGATGAAGAAGAACAAGATCACGGTGTTCGACGGCACGGCGAAGCTCGCCGGCACCGACGGCGCCAGGCGCAAGGTCGCCGTCGCGCTGAAGGACAAGAGCAACGTCACCCTGACGGCCAAGGACGTGATCCTGGCCACCGGCGCCCGCGCGCGCCAGCTTCCCGGCCTCGAGGCCGACGGCAAGGTGGTGTGGAGCTACAAGGAAGCGATGGTGCCGCCTGAATTCCCGAAGTCGCTGCTGGTGATCGGCTCGGGCGCGATCGGCATCGAGTTCGCGAGCTTCTACCGCACCATGGGCGCCGAGGTCACGGTGGCCGAGGTCATGGACCGCGTGCTGCCGGTCGAGGACGCCGAGGTCTCCGCCTTCGCCAAGCGTGCCTTCGAGAAGCAAGGCATGAAGATCCTGACCAGCGCCACCGTGTCGAACCTGAAGAAGGGGGCGAACAACGTCACCGCCACCATCACGGTCGGTGGCAAGGCCCAGGAGATCACGGTCGACCGCGTCATCAGCGCCGTCGGCATCGTGGGCAACGTCGAGAATATCGGCCTCGAAGGCACCAAGGTGAAGGTCGAGAAGACCCACATCGTGATCGACCAGTGGGGCTTCACCGGCGAGCCCAACGTCTATGCGATCGGCGACGTCGCCGGCCCGCCCTGGCTCGCCCACAAGGCGATGCACGAGGGCGTGCTGGTGGTCGAGAAGATCGCCGGCGTGAAGGGCGTGCACCCGATGAAGACCGAGAACATCCCGGGCTGCACCTATTGCCAGCCGCAGGTCGCGAGCATCGGCCTCACCGAGGCGGCGGCCAAGGCCAAGGGCCTGGAACTCAAGGTCGGCAAATTCCCCTTCATCGGCAATGGCAAGGCGATTGCCCTGGGCGAGCCCGAGGGTTTCATCAAGACGATCTTCGACGCCAAGACCGGCGAGCTCTTGGGCGCCCACATGATCGGCGCCGAGGTCACCGAGCTGATCCAGGGCTACAGCATCGCCAAGACGCTGGAGACCACCGAGGTCGAGCTGATGGCCACGGTGTTCCCGCATCCCACCCTGTCCGAGATGATGCACGAGTCGGTACTGGCGGCCTACGGCCGGACGCTCCATATCTAGGCGATCATGGACGGAACCCTCGACAAGCTTTCCCTGAGCCGGGCGGAACGCCACCCGGAGAAGGCCCACCGCCCCGACAACCCCATCCAGCGCAAGCCGGATTGGATCAGGGTGCGTGCGCCCAACTCGCCGGAATATGCCGAGACCAAGCGGCTGATGCGCGAGCTCAAGCTCACGACGGTGTGCGAGGAAGCGGCCTGCCCGAACATCGGCGAGTGCTGGAAGCAGAAGCACGCGACCTTCATGATCATGGGCGAGACCTGCACCCGGGCCTGCGCCTTCTGCAACGTGGCGACCGGCAAGCCGGGCGCGCTGAACCCGCACGAACCGGCCAACATCGCCGAAGCGGTCGGCAAGCTCGGCCTCGGCCATGTCGTGGTCACGTCCGTCGACCGCGACGACCTCGCCGATGGCGGGGCAGGGCACTTCGCCGAGGTGATCACTGCGCTGCACAAGTCGGCGCCGGCGACCACGGTCGAGATCCTGACTCCCGACTTCATGCGCAAGCCCGGCGCCATCGAGACGGTGGTCGCGTCGCGGCCCGACGTCTTCAACCACAATCTCGAGACCGTTCCGCGGCTCTATCCGACGATCCGTCCCGGCGCGCGCTATTTTACGTCCTTGCGCCTGTTGTCGCGCGTAAAGGAGATTGATCCGGCGATGTTCACCAAGTCCGGCCTGATGGTCGGGCTGGGCGAGACGCGCGAGGAGATCCTGCAGGTCATGGACGATCTGCGTGCCGCCGACGTCGACTTCCTGACGATCGGCCAGTACCTGCAGCCGACGCCCAAGCACGCCGCGCTCGACCGCTTCTGGACGCCAGCCGAATTCGCCGAACTCGCCCAGATGGCGCGGGCCAAGGGCTTCCTGATGGTCTCGTCCTCGCCGCTGACCCGGTCGAGCTATCACGCCGGCGACGATTTCGCGCGCCTCAAGGCCGCGCGCCTGGCCCAGCTAGAGCAGCTCAAGGGCTGACGGCTTCTTGGCGACCCGTCATCAGGAACGGCGCGTCGTTCCGTTCCAGCCGCGGCAGCTCTTCGACCTGGTCGCCGACGTGCCGCGCTACCCCGAGTTCCTGCCCTGGTGCTTCGCCGGCCGCATCCGCCGGCGCGAAGGGCCCAACGTCGAGATCGCCGAACTGGCGATCGGCTTCGGCCCGTTCCACGAAAAGTTCGTCTCGCGCGTCGAGCTGTCACCCGACGATCCCGAGGGTCCGCGTATCGTCACGACGGGAATCGAGGGTCCATTCCGGCTGCTGAAGAGCCGCTGGATCTTCAAGCCTCATCCCGAGGGCACGCAGATCGACTTCGAACTCGAGTTCGATTTCCGCTCGCTGCTGCTGCAGAAGACTGTGCAACTCCTGTTCGCCGAAGCCGTCCGCCGCATGGTCTCGGCCTTCGAGGCACGAGCGTCGCAGCTCTATGGTGCGCCCACGAAACCGGCCAAGGCCAAACAGTCGTCCTGAGCGCAGCGCCGCCCTTCGGGCGGCTCCGCTCGGACGACGGGTGTTTTTGTATCTACCGCTCCGCCAGCTTCGCCAGCATGGCCAGCGCGGTGATGACCGTGAGGCGGCGGATTTCGTCGCGGTCGCCTGGGAAGATGTGGCTTTCGGTCACCGGCTCGAAGCCCGAGCGCGCGGCGCCGAAATGGACCAGGCCGACGGGCTTTTCGGCCGAGCCGCCGCCTGGGCCGGCCACGCCCGTGACCGACACCGAGAGTTGCGCGCCGGAGCGGGCGAGGGCGCCCGTGGCCATCGCGCGTGCCACCGGCTCGCTCACCGCACCATGGCTCACGATCGCGTCCCACGGCACGTCCAGCATCTCGCGCTTGGCTTCGTTGGAGTAGGTGACGAAGCCGCGGTCCACGACATCAGATGAACCGGCGATCGCGGTGAGGGCGGCGGCGATCAGGCCGCCGGTGCAGGACTCCGCCGTCACGACCTTGAAACCGCGCTTGCGACAGGCGAACAGGACGTGCTCCGCGGCTTCCCGCATTTCGTGATCGAACATGTGCCGCTCAGCTCCCTGGCAGTTCCACGGTTGCAATGGCCTGGGCCGCGATGCCTTCGCGCCGGCCGGTGAAGCCCAATCCCTCGGTCGTCGTGGCCTTCACGCTGACCCGACCGGAGGCAACGCCGGCGATGGCGGCGATGCTGTTCACCATGGCGTCGCGGTGCGGTCCGACCTTGGGGGATTCGCAGACGATCGTGACATCGAGGTGAACGATGCGGCCGCCGCGCGCCGTCACGAGATCGACGGCGTGACGCAGGAAGCGGTCGGAGGAGGCGCCGCGCCATTGCGGATCGGAGGGCGGGAAGTGCTTGCCGATGTCGCCGGCGCCGATCGTACCCAGCACGGCATCGGTCAGCGCATGCAGCGCCACATCGGCGTCGGAGTGACCAGCAAGCGCATGTGTGTGTGCAATGGCGACGCCGCCCAGCATGACGGCATTGCCCGGCGCGAAGCCGTGCACGTCGAAGCCGAGGGCGGTGCGGGTTTCCATCTGAGGCAAGGAGAGGTCGGCGGTGGTGGTGATCTTGCGGTTATCTTCGCTGCCCGCGACCATGACAAGCTTCAGCCCCGCCCGCTCGGCGACGGCGGCGTCGTCCGTCAGCGCGGTCGCTTCGTCGGCAGCGAGCGACGCCGCTGCGCGGTGCGCCGCCAGCAGGGGCGCGAAGCGGAAGACCTGCGGTGTCTGCGCGCGCCACAGGTCGCGTCGCGGCACGGTCTCCGTGATCGTCTGGCCCTCGCCGACGCGCTTCAGCGTATCGGCGAGGCGAATGCCGAGGATGGCGCCGTCGATCCCGTCAGTCGAGGCGGCGGAGAGGCACGCCTCGATGTCGGTGGGCCGCACGAAGGGACGGGCCGCGTCGTGGATGGCGACGAAATCCGGCGCCGTAGAGGCCAGGGCTTCGAGGCCGTGCAGCACGGACTGCTGGCGGCTGCTGCCGCCCGGCACCGGCGCGGGCAGGCCGAGCCCGCGGGACGCGGCCTCGTAGCGCGCGTCATCTCCCGAACCGATCACCACGAGAATCCGGCCAACGGCAGGCGTGGCTTGAAAGGCGGCAATGGTCCGGCGCAGGACGGGCTCGCCGTCCAGAAGCGCATATTGCTTGGGCAGCGGGCCGCCGAAGCGGCTGCCGCGGCCGGCCGCGACGATTAGGGCAATGACTCTGGGCATTATGGGCAATCTAGCAGGGTTTCGCGGGCACGTACTTCCAGGCCTTGCGCCGGTCGTCGGGACCCGCTATTGCTCGCTTAATTATTGTGCACTGCACAAGATGCCTAATAACTGAACAAAGAATGCAAAACGCACACAGCCTCAAACCTATCGACATCGGCCCCGTTCGTATCGAGGACCCCGTCATCCTGGCCCCGTTGTCGGGTGTCAGCGACATGCCCTTCCGCCAGATGGTGAAGCGCCGGGGGGCAGGGCTCGTCGTTTCCGAGATGATCGCCTCCGCCGCGATGGTCCGCGAAAACCGCAAGACGTTGATGATGGCCAAGACGACGCCGGAAGAGTTTCCGATGTCGGTCCAACTCGCAGGCTGCGAGCCCGAGGTCATGGCCGAGGCGGCCAAGCTCAACGAGGATCGCGGCGCGGCGATCATCGACATCAATTTCGGCTGCCCGGTGAAGAAGGTCGTGAACGGGCACGCCGGTTCGTCGCTGATGCGCGACGAGGTCCATGCCGCTAAGATCCTCGAAGCGACGGTCAAGGCCGTTAAGCTGCCGGTCACGCTCAAGATGCGGACCGGCTGGGATTCGACCAACCGCAACGCCCCGAACCTCGCGCGCATCGCCGAGGCGTGTGGCATCAGGATGTTGACGGTGCATGGCCGCACCCGCTGCGACTTCTACGAGGGTCACGCCGACTGGGCCTTCGTCCGCACCGTCAAGGCGGTCACCAAGCTGCCGGTGATCGTCAACGGCGATATCAACACGCTCGACGACGTCGACCAGGCGCTGGAGCAGTCAGGTGCCGACGGCATCATGATCGGCCGCGGCGCCTATGGTCGCCCATGGTTCCTCGCCCAGGCGATCCACTACCTGCGGACCGGCGAGCGTCTGCGCGATCCCTCGATCGCCGAGCAGTACGCAGCGGTGCGCACGCATTTCGAGGCGATGCTCGAACATTACGGCCTGGAAACGGGCGTGCGCATGGCTCGCAAGCATCTCGGCTGGTACTCCAAGGGCCTGCCGGCCTCGGCCGATTTCCGGGCGGCGCTCAACCGCGAAACCGACGCCGGCAAGGTGCGGAGCATGCTCGCTTCGTTCTTCCTGCCGGCCGCGGAGCGACAGGCAGCCTGATGTCCCTGCGCCCTCTCAAACGGAACGGCATGAGCGATCAGTTTCCGACGGCTCTCCTCGATTCGCTCTCGGAAGCGATCATCGTCGTC
>JBILYJ010000264.1:0-7033 GCA_044377795.1 Reyranella sp.
GCGCACCCTGACCAGCATCCTGACGCCGCAATATGCGCCGATCGAGCAATACGCGATGGACGGCAAGCAGGGGCCGTGGACCGACATCTATGCGACGGCGGCGGTGCTGCATCACACGATCACGGGTTCCCCGCCGCCCGAGGCGGTGAGCCGCGTCGGTACCGATCCCTATCGGCCGCTCGCAGTGACCCATGCCGATCGCTTCGATCTCTCGATGTTGTCTGCGATCGATCGCGGCCTGACCTTCGCGCCTGAGCTGCGGCCTCAGTCCATCGCCGAGTGGCGAACGCTGTTCGGCGGCGCGCTGCCGCGTGCCGAGGATGCGCCGACACAACGCATGATGATGGAGCCCGCGCCGGCATCCGTCGCCTCCGGGCCGCGTCTCGGAGGGGCGAGTCGGCAGACGACGGAGGAGATCGAGTCCGAGCCGTCGGTCTCGCGGCGCAAAGGCTTCGTCCGCCGGCGTCTGCCGATCGTGCTGCTGGTGCTTGTCGCCGTCGCGACCTGGAAGTACGCGCCGCAGGTTCGCGAGCGCCTTCTCGGCGTGCCGGGCGTCGAGACACAGGCGAACCTGCCGTCGCCGGTTCCGATCGCCGGGCCGGCGGAGCCGTCGCGAGCGGCCCCGACACCGGCGCCGGTTCCGTCAGCCGCTTCGACGCCAGCGCCGGCCAGACCGCCGGTCACGGCGCCCGACACATCTGCACAGAAGGCGCTGACCGATCAGGCGCAGCGCGCCGCGACGGACGCGCGGACGATGGCCGAGCGCGCCGAGGAAGCAGCGCGGGCGGCGCGCGCCATGGCGGGCGAAGCGCGCATCGTGGCGGCACGGGCCGCCCGTCCCGATCTCGAGAACAGTGAGCGGCTGACCTATAGCGGTGGCGCGAGCTATATCGGCCAGGTCGTGGACGGCAAGCGCCAGGGATTGGGCGTCGCCGAGCTGGGCAATGGCGAACGCCAGGCCGGTGACTGGAGTGCGGACCTGATGAACGGTCTCGGCACGGTGCGGCTATCCGACGATACGCGCTACGGCGGGCAGTGGAAGGAAGGCCAGTCGACCGGACTCGGTCTCCGCGAGAAGCCCGGCGCCGAGCGGTCGGAAGGCAACTTCGTCGGCGGCCGTCTCGAAGGCCTCGCGGTCCGGCGCACGCTCGCCGACCCGAACGTCGTGCAGGCTGGCGAATTTCACAGCGACCTGCTCGACGGGCCGGGGGTCGAACGGATCGGCGAGCGCGAACGCTACGAAGGCGGCTTTCGCGGTGGACAGCGCAACGGCTACGGCCAGGTCACCGATGCCGACGGCAAGACGAGCCCGGGGCGCTGGGCGGACGGAAAGCTGGTCGAATCGGCGCCGTAACACCGGTGGCACGGAAGTTGCGCCCTGCGGCTTGAAGTCGACCTGTACGCCGGCGTTGCGCTTCAGCTCACGAGAGACTGTCAATGGCGGGCGATCCAGAGCTGCAGCGCTCCTCCAGACTGAGCTGGCCATACCGGCTTCCCATGGCAACACTCTTGTCTGGTGTTGCACTTCGTCTGTGAGCCCAGGGGGACCTTTCGTCATGACGACCGGCGTCCGCACGACCTGCCCCTATTGCGGCGTCGGATGCGGGATCGTCGCGACGCCTGATGGGACGGGCGGGGCGGCCATCGCGGCCGACCATGACCATCCCGCGAATTGCGGGCGACTGTGCTCCAAGGGCGCGGCCCTGGGCGAGACGCTCTCGCTCGAGGATCGCCTCCTGCATCCAGAGATCGACGGGCGGCGTGTCTCCTGGGAGGTCGCGCTCGACACGGTGGCGAACGGGCTCCGGCAGACGATCGAGCGGCACGGGCCCGATGCCGTTGCCTTCTATGTGTCCGGCCAGCTCCTCACCGAGGACTATTACGCCGCCAACAAGCTGATCAAGGGCTTCCTCGGCACCGCCAACATCGACACCAATTCGCGCCTCTGCATGGCTTCCTCGGTGGCGGGCCACAAGCGCGCCTTCGGCAGCGACACGGTGCCCGGCCGCTACGAGGATTTCGAACTCGCCGACCTCGTGGTGCTGGTCGGTAGCAATCTCGCCTGGTGCCATCCGGTGCTGTTCCAGCGGCTCGAAGCCGCCCGGCACGCGCGGCCGTCGATGAGGATCGTGGTGGTCGATCCGCGTCGCACGGAAACCTGCGACATCGCCGATCTCCATCTCGCCTTGAAGCCCGGCAGCGACGTGGCGCTGTTCAACATCCTCCTGGCCGGTCTTGCGGACCGCGGCGCGGCTGACCGCGGCTTCGTCGATCGGCACACATCGGGTCTCGACGACGCGCTTGCCGCCACGCGGGCGACGGATCCTGCTGCCTGCGGACTGCCGCGGGCCGACATCGAGACTTTCCTCGACTGGTTTGCCCGCAGCGAGAAGGTCGTGACGCTCTATTCCCAGGGCGTGAACCAGTCGAGCGCCGGCGTCGACAAGGTGAACGCGCTGATCAACTGCCATCTGCTGACCGGTCGCATCGGCCGGCCCGGCATGGGGCCTTTCTCGATCACCGGCCAGCCCAACGCGATGGGCGGCCGCGAGGTCGGAGCGCTCTCCAACACGCTGGCCGCCCACATGGATTTCGGTGCGGCCGAGATCGACCGGGTCGCGCGCTTCTGGCGGGCCCCGCTCATGGCGACGAAGCCCGGCCTCAAGGCGGTCGACCTGTTCGAGGCCGTCCGCGCCGGTCGTATCAAGGCGGTCTGGATCATGGCGACCAATCCGGTCGCCAGCCTTCCCGATGCCGATGCGGTACGCGAGGCGCTGCGGGGTTGCGAGTACTCGATCGTCTCGGAGGCGATCCGGGCCACCGACACGGTCGATGCCTGCCGCATCCGTCTGCCCGCCCTCGCCTGGGCGGAGAAGGACGGCACGGTGACGAACTCCGAGCGCGGCATCTCGCGCCAGCGGCCGTTCCTGCCACCGCCCGGCGAGGCGAAGCAGGACTGGTGGATCGTCTCCGAGGTCGCGCGGCGCCTCGGTCATGTCGAGGCCTTCGCGTGGCGCGGCGTGGCCGACATCTTCCGCGAACACGCTGCCCTCTCGGGCTTCGAGAACGCCGGCGCGCGCGATTTCGATATCGGGGCGTGTGCCACGCTCGACGAGGCGGCCTACGAGTCCTTGCAACCGTTCGTGTGGGGAGGTGGGCCGGACCAACGCTTCTTCGGCGAAGGCGGCTTCTTCCATGCCGACCGTCGTGCACGGTTCATCGCCACGAAGGTCCGCGCACCGGTCAATGCAATCGATGAGTCACGGCCGCTGATCCTCAATACCGGCCGGGTGCGTGACCAGTGGCACACCATGACGCGTACCGGGAAGTCGGTTCGCCTGGCCGGCCATCGTCCCGAGCCCACGATCGAGTTGCATCCGCACGATGCTTCGGCGCGAGGCCTCGCCGATGGCGACATCGCGGAGGTGACGAGCGCATGGGGCCGTGGCGTGCTGCGGGTTCATGTGTCCGATTCGTTACGCGCCGGCGAGTCCTTCGCATCCATGCACTGGACCGCGCAGGTCAGTCGCGCGGGTCGCATCAACGCTGCAGTCAATCCCGCGGTCGATCCGATCTCGGGCCAACCGGAACTGAAACACACGCCCGTCGAAATTCAGCGTCTTGATATGCGCTGGCATGGCACGATTCTCGCTCGGCGCGCGGTGATGCTGCCGGAAATTTCCTACTGGGCGCGGATCAGAGGCGCCGGCTATCACGCCTACCTCGTTGCAGGCGACCAGCCTTTCGCCGTTGCGCAACAGGTGCTGTCTGCGGCGGTGCGCACGGCCAACCCGGGCCCCTGGCTTGCCGGCGAGAATGGCGTGGGCGCGGTCGTCAGCGATGGCCGGGTCGAAGCGGTGATGACGCTGGGGTCAACATACCAGGCCGACGCACGCGACCGCTTCGCACCGTTCATGGCGCTCGATCGCCTCACGACCGAGCAGCGCGACGAGTTGCTGCACGGCGGAATGGACATGCATCGCGGCGGCGAACTTTGCGCCTGCTTCGGCGTGTCCTGCGGCGCTCTCGAGGCGGCCATCGCCGACGGAGCGACCTCGCTGGCCGCGATCGGCGCGACCACGCAGGCCGGCACGAACTGCGGTTCCTGCCGTTCCGAGATCCGGTCGCTGCTGCGGGCGGCGCGGCTCGTGAAGGCCGCGTGATGCGGACGTTTCCGCTCTTCCTGACGTTGCAGGGCCGCCGTGCGCTGGTCGTCGGCGGCGCCGATGCGGCCGCGCGCAAGGCGGAGCTGCTGCTCAAGGCCGGGGCCCAGGTCTCGCTCATCGCCGAGACGGTCGGCGGCGAGGTCGCGCAGTTCATCGCCGAGGGACATGTGTCCTGGGCCGGTCGCTCCTTCGACGAAAACGATCTCGAGGGCATGTCGCTGGTCATCGTGGCGAGCGACGAAGACTCGCTGCAGGCGCGCGTGTCCGCCGCCGCCCAGAGGCGCTGCGTCCCGGTCAATGTCGTGGACCGGCCCGCGCTGTCGAGCTTCATCATGCCGGCGATCATCGATCGCTCGCCGATCACGATCGCCGTCTCGACGGGAGGGACTGCGCCGGTGCTGGCAGCCCGCATCCGCGCCGAGATCGAACGCAGCCTGCCGGCGGCCCTGGGTCGGTTGGCTCGCTTCGCCGACGTCTTTCGCGAACAGGTTCGCCGCACCCTTGTCGTGCCGCGCGCGCGGCGCCGCTTCTGGGATCGCGTCTTCGAAGGCCGGGTCGGCGAACTCGCCCTGGCCGGCGACGAGATCGGGGCGCGCCGCGAACTGATCCGACTGCTGGACGGTTTTCGCAGCGAGGCGCCATCGGTCGGCATGGTCCATCTCGTCGGCGCCGGGCCGGGCGATCCCGATCTTCTCACCCTGAAGGCGCACCGCCTGCTGCAGCGGGCCGACGTCCTGGTCTACGACCGGCTGGTTTCGGACGAGATCCTGTCGATGGCGCGTCGGGACGCCGAACGGATCTATGTCGGCAAGCGGCGGGCGAACCATTGCTTGCCGCAGGAGGAGATCAACGACCGGCTGGTGGCGCTGGCCCGGGCGGGTAAGAGCGTCGTGCGGCTGAAGGGGGGTGATCCCTTCGTGTTTGGCCGTGGTGGCGAGGAGGTCGAAGCGCTGGTCAAGGCAGGCGTGGCCGTGGAGGTTGTGCCCGGCGTGACGGCCGCCCTGGGATGTGCCTCCAGCGCGGGCATTCCGCTCACCCATCGCGACCATGCCCAGGCCTGCGTGCTGGTTACCGGCCACCTGAAGAACGGCACTGTCGATCTCGACTGGAAGATGCTCTCCCGGCCGCGGCAGACCGTCGTCATCTACATGGGAAGGGGGGCGCTGCCGCAGATTGCGGCGCAGCTCATTGCCCACGGCCTGCCGGCCTCGACTCCCATCGCCCTGATTGAAAACGGCACGACTGACCGGGAACGTCGCATCGTCGGGACCCTGGCCACCATCGACCGGCAGGTCCAGCGGGCCTTCCTGAGCGGACCAACACTCTGCATGGTGGGTGCGGTTGTCGGGCTCGCCGTCGGCCGGGAACAGGAATTTAACTTTGAGTCGAGAATGGGTCTCTGATAAGGGTGTCTGTGACAAAAATGCAACAACACCGGGGCACGGATGCGTAGTTTTGTACTGAGCCTGGCGATCCTGTTGGCATTTGCCGGCACGAGCTTCGCCCAGACCAATACAGGGGCTTCGACCGCTCCCAAGGTCAAGACCGCCGCGACCGCGACCACCCAGACCGCTACCACGAAAAAGCAGACCGCTGCACCCGCCAAGTCGGCGAACGTGCAGAAGGCCGCAGCCCAGCAGAAGAAGGCAACGCCTGCCGCGCAGCAGAGAATGAATGCGTCCCGTTACGGCGGGTTCGCACCTGCCGCCGCCGCCCTCGCCGCGCCGGTTCCGACGCCCGATCTCGACCTGTCCAGCGCGCGCAGCCTAAGCCTGGTGAACTTCAACACCAAGGAAGAGGTGACCGTCACCTACTGGTCGAACGGCGCCTATCACCGCAGTGCGCTCGACCAGCTGAACCGGTTCCTGCGCGACAGCCGCGACAGCGGCACGACCGAGATGGATCCGCTGCTGTTCGACGTGCTGTGGCACACCGCCCGCATCTCCGGATACGGCGGCCAGGTCGAGGTCCTGTCGGCCTTCCGCTCGCCCGAGAGCAATGCCTGGCTGGCCAGCGTCAGCCGCGGCGTGGCCCGTGACAGCCAGCACATCAACGGCAACGCCATGGACATCCGCTTCCCGGGCGTCCCGGTGTTTCGCATCCGCCAGGCGGCCCGTTCGCTCAACATGGGCGGCGTGGGCTTCTACCCGCGCTCCGGCTTCGTGCACATCGACACGGGTCCCGTTCGCTACTGGTAGGAAAATGAGCCGCATCGAGATCGTCGAGGGCGACATCACGCGCCTCGACGTCGATGCCATCGTGAACGCTGCCAAGGAAAGCCTGCTGGGCGGCGGTGGCGTCGACGGCGCCATCCATCGCGCCGCGGGTCCTGAGCTGTTGGCCGAGTGCCGCACGCTGGGTGGCTGCCCCACCGGCGAAGCGAAAGTTACCGCCGGCTATCGCCTCAAGGCGCGCCGCGTCATTCATACCGTCGGTCCGGTCTGGCGCGGCGGCATGCAGGGCGAGCCCGAACTGCTCGCCCGCTGCTACCGCAACTCGCTGGCGCTGGCGGTCGTCGAGGGCCTGCGAAGCATGGCCTTCCCTGCCATATCGACCGGCATCTACGGCTATCCGAAGGACGCCGCCGCCGAGATTGCCGTCCGCGAGGTCCGCCTGATCGGCATGCCCGAGCACGTGATCTTCTGCTGCTTCGATAGCGCCACCGCCGACGTCTATCGCGAGATCGTGGGCGCTTAGCAGATTCCCTGACACCGTCGTCCCGACCGGAGCGCGCAGCGCGTAGTGGAGGGACCTCTCTTATACCAACCGTCTGAACCGATGACTCTTATGTGATTTGCGCTGGAGGTCGGGGCTCGATTCTTTGAAGCGACAGCGTCGTTTAGGAGGTCGAGATGTCGTTGGCGATC
>JBILYJ010000265.1:0-7024 GCA_044377795.1 Reyranella sp.
GATCGTGAGGCTTTCTACGGCGATCCCGCCTTCGTCGAGGTGCCGATGCAGACCTTGCTGTCGGATGCCTACAACGCCGAGCGCCGCGAATTGGTCGATCCGGCCCATGCCTCGATGGAGCAACGGCCCGGCAAGGTCGACGGCTTCGGCGGGGTCGTGAAGCTGCGCCGCGCAGATGGTGTGCGGCTGGGCGTGGCCTCGAGCGGCGCCGGCGAGCCCACGGTCGGCCGCGTCGGCCAGACCAACGGCGACACCGTCCATTTCGACATCATCGACAAGGACGGCAACATGATCTCGGCCACGCCCTCGGGCGGCTGGCTCCAGAGCTCGCCCGTCATCCCCGAACTGGGCTTTCCGCTGGGCACGCGCGGCCAGATGTTCTGGCTGGAGGAAGGCCTGCCGGGGTCGCTGGCGCCGGGCAAGCGGCCGCGCAGCACACTCACCCCCACCCTCGCCCATCGCGACGGCGAGCCCTACATGGTCTGGGGTTCGCCGGGCGGCGACCAGCAGGACCAGTGGGTCACCCAGCACTTCCTGCGCCACGTTCACTGCGACATGAACCTGCAGGAGGCGATCGATGCGCCGGCCTGGCACAGCGAGCACTTCCCCTCCTCCTTCTGGCCGCGCACCGCGCGACCGGGTGTGCTGGTGGTCGAAGGCCGTATCCCGAAGGACACGGTGGCCGAGCTCAAGAAGCGCGGCCACGAAGTCGAGGTGAACGACGTCTGGTCCGAAGGCCGTCTCACCGCCGCGACGCGCGACGATCCGTGGCGCAAGGCGGCGGCCAATCCGCGCGGCATGCAGGGCTACGCTGCCGGCCGATGAAGGCTCTTCAACGAACCTGGCGCCAGCTTGCAGATGAGTGAAGCCCTGCTGGAACTGAGGGGACTGACGGTGGACTTCGCCACCGACGATGGCGTCGTCCATGCCGTCGACGGTATCGACCTGGCTCTGGGCAGAGGCCGGACACTCGGCCTGGTGGGCGAGTCGGGCTGCGGCAAGAGCGTGACGTCGCTCGCCATCATGGGCCTGCTGCCGCCGGAGAATTCGAAGGTCAGCGGCAAGGTCGTGTTCGAGGGGCGCGATCTGCTGAACCTCGACGCGCATCTGCTCCGCGACCTGCGCGGCGCGCGGCTCGCGATGATCTTCCAGGAACCGATGACCTCCCTCAATCCCTCCTACACGATCGGCGACCAGATCATCGAGGCGATCCAGCGGCACCAGGACCTCGACAAGGCGGCAGCGCGGGCGCGCGCCATCGAGGTGCTGACGCTGGTGCGCATCCCCTCACCCGAGAAGCGTATCGACGACTATCCGCACAAGCTTTCCGGCGGCATGCGCCAGCGCGCCATGATCGCCATGGCGCTGGCCTGCGGCCCGCAGCTCCTCATCGCCGACGAGCCGACGACGGCGCTCGACGTCACCATCCAGGCGCAGATCCTCGACCTGATGCGCGGCCTGCGCCGCGATACCGGGACCGCCATCATTCTCATCACCCACGATCTCGGCGTGGTGGCGGAAATGGCCGACGACGTGGCCGTGATGTATGCGGGCCAGATCGTCGAGCGCGCCGCCGTTCGCGATCTCTTTGCGCGGCCGGAGCATCCCTACACCGTCGGACTGCTGGGCTCGATCCCGCGGCTCGACGAGAAGCGCGAGCGACTGCCCTCGATCGAGGGCCGCGTACCCGACATGACTCGCCCGCCTCCCGGCTGCCGCTTCGCCGCCCGCTGCCCCTTCGTCGAGCCGGAATGCGTGGCCGCACCGCCGGCGCTGGTAGAAGTCGCGCCGGGCCACCTCTCGCGCTGCCGACGCGCCCCGCTCTCTCAGGTCGTCGCATGAGCGGCGCTCTGCTCGAGGTTCAGGGGCTGCAGAAGCACTTCCCGGTGAGGAGCGGTGCCTTCGGCCTCGTCTCTGGCCATGTCCGCGCCGTCGACGGTGTCGACTTCCATGTCGACGCTGGTGAAACGCTGGCCATCGTGGGCGAGTCGGGCTGCGGCAAGTCGACGGTCGGCCGCCTGGTGCTGCGCCTGATCGAACCGACGGGCGGGAGCGTCCGCTTCGAAGGCGAGGATCTTCTCCGCCTCCCTGAGTCGCGGATGCGGGCCCAGCGGCGGCATATGCAGGTGATCTTCCAGGATCCCTATGCCTCGCTCAATCCGCGCATGACCGTGGGCGCCATGCTGGGCGAGCCCCTGATGCTGCATGGGCTCGCCGCTTCGGAGTCGGCGCGACGCGCGCGGGTCGGCGAACTGCTGGAGCTGGTCGGCCTGCGGCCCGAGCACGCCCGGCGCTACCCGCACGAATTCTCCGGCGGCCAGCGCCAGCGGCTGGCGATCGCGCGCGCGCTTGCCGTCGAGCCCAAGCTCATCGTGGCCGACGAGCCGGTCTCGGCGCTCGACGTGTCGATCCAGGCGCAGGTCGTCAATCTCATGCGCTCCCTGCAGGCGCGCTTCGGTCTCGCCTATGTCTTCATCAGCCACGATCTCGCGGTCGTGAAGCATATCGCCGACCGCATCGCCGTGATGTATCTGGGCAAGATCGTGGAGACCGCGACGGCCGACGAGCTCTTCCGCAACCCGCAACATCCCTATACGCGCGCGCTTCTGTCGGCCGTGCCGCTGCCCGACCCGACGGTGGTCCGAGAGCGCGCCCTGCTCGAAGGCGACATCCCGAGCGCGATGAACCCGCCGCCGGGCTGCCGCTTCCATACGCGTTGCATCTACGCCCGCGAATCATGCAAGGCCGATGTGCCGGAACTGACCGATGACGGCGCGGGTCATGCCACCGCCTGTCCGTGGTGGCCCGACCTTCCTCCCGCGCCCCCGCTCGTCGAGGGAACGGGCAATCATCAAGACCGCATGCGACTGGCCCGCCTGCAGGCGGCGTTCGTCACCACTCAAGAGGAGGCAACATGAAGAAGACGATTCATCGCCTGGCGCTAGCTGCCACGTTCATGGGCCTGGCCCTGTCCGGCGCGGCCGCGCAGGGCAACCTGCGCGTCGGCCTCGCCGAGGATCCCGACGTGCTGGATCCGACGCTGGCCCGCACCTATGTCGGGCGCATTGTCTTCTCCTCGATCTGCGACAAGCTGTTCGACATCGACGAGAAGCTCGCGATCGTGCCGCAGCTGGCGCTGAGCCACGAGACCTCGGCCGACGGCAAGACCGTCACCATCAAGCTGCGCCCCGGCGTGAAGTTCCATGACGGCGAGACGTTCGACGCCACCGCCGCGAAGTACAGCCTCGAACGCCACCTCAACATGAAGGGCTCGTTCCGCAGGCCCGAGCTGGCCTCCGTCGCTTCCATCGAGGTCGTCGATCCCGCGACCATCAAGCTCAACCTCAAGGAGCCCTTTTCGCCGCTGCTGGCGCAGCTCACCGATCGCGCCGGCATGATGGTTTCTCCCAAGGCCGCCGAGACCGCCGGCGACAAGTTCGGGCTGAAGCCGGTCTGCGCCGGCCCCTACAGGTTCGTCGAGCGGGTCCAGCAGGATCGCATCGTGGTCGAGAAGTTCGCCGACTACTGGAACAAGGACCAGGTCTTCATCGACAAGATCACCTATCTGCCGATCACGGATTCGACCGTGCGGCTGGCCAACCTGCGCTCCGGCAGCCTCGACATGATCGAGCGCGTGCTGGCGACCGACATCAAGACGGTGCGCGACAACCCCAAGCTCAAGCTGGTGACGGCGGTCGAGCTGGGTTACCAGGGCCTCACCATCAACCTGTCCAACGGCCCGAAGGCGGACACCCCCCTGGCCAAGGATGCCCGCGTTCGCCAGGCCTTCGAACTGTCGATCGACCGTGAGGCGCTCAACCAGGTCGTCTTCAATGGCGAATTCGTCGTCGGCAACCAGTGGATCAATCCGGGCAACCCGTACTATCAGCAAGCTTTCCCGGTGCCGAAGCGCGACATTGCCAAGGCCAAGGCACTGCTCAAGGAAGCGGGCGTCAGCGGCCGCATGTCGCTCGACTTCATGGTGCCCAACAACCCCGAGACAAGGCAGGTCGCCGAGGTGCTGCAGTCGATGGTCGCGGAGACCGGATTCGACCTCAAGATCCGAGTCACCGAGTTCGCGACCTCGCTGAAGCAGTCCGAGACCGGCGAGTATCAGCTCTATCTCATCGGCTGGTCGGGACGCAGCGACCCCGACGGCAACTCCTACATCTTCCACGTCTGCGGCCAGCCGCAGAACAATTCCGGCTATTGTGACAAGGATGTCGACGCCTGGCACAACGAGGCGCGCATCAAGAGCGACCCTGCGGAGCGCAAGAAGATCTACGAGAAGATCACCGCCAAGTACCTGCCGGAAGGCGCGATCAAGTATCTCTACCATCGCCGCGTGCTGGTCGCGCTTTCCGACAAGGTCGACGGCTACAAGCAGATGCCCGACGGCCTGATCCGCGTCGTCGGCGTCAAGCTGAAGTAAGACCTTGCTGACCTTCCTCTCCCAGCGGCTGCTGCAGATCATCCCGACGCTGATCCTCGTGTCGATGCTGATCTTCGGCCTGCAGCAGCTGCTGCCGGGCGACCCGGCGCTGATCATGGCGGGAGAGGAGCGCGACCCGAAGGTGCTCGAGGAAATCCGCGAGCAGTACCGGCTGAACGAGCCGATCCCGGTCCAGTACTTCTACTGGATCAAGGGCGTTCTCTCCGGGAACCTGGGCGAGTCGATGAGGCTCAAGAGCTCGGTGTTGTCGCTGGTCGCCGAGAAGCTGCCGGTGACCCTGCAGCTCGCCGCCATGGCGCTGATCGTGGCCCTCGGCATCGGCATTCCAGCCGGCATCATCTCGGCGGTGAAGAAGGACACCGCCTGGGACTATGGCGCCAATGTCTTCGCGCTGTGGGGGCTCAGCACGCCCAATTTCTGGCTGGGCATCCTGATGATCTTCCTGTTCTCGGTGACGCTCGGCTGGCTGCCGGCCTCGGGCTATGTCCGGCTGGGCGAGGATTGGCGCGCCAGCCTTGCCACCACCGTGATGCCCGCCTTCGTGCTGGGCAACGCCATCGCCGCCGTGCTGATGCGGCACACGCGCAGCGCCATGCTGCAGGCCATGGGCGCGGATTACGTGCGGACGGCCCGCGCCAAGGGCCTCTACGAGAGACGCGTCGTGCTGAAGCATGCGCTGCGCAACGCCATGACACCGGTGATCACCCTGGGCGCACTGGAGTTCGGGACGCTCCTGTCGGGCGCCGTCCTGACCGAGCAGATCTTCACGATCCCGGGCTTCGGCAAGCTGATCGTCGATTCGGTGTTCAACCGCGACTACGCCGTCGTGCAGGGCGTCGTGCTGGTGACGGCCACCACCTACATCGTGCTGAACCTGCTGGCCGACGTGGCCTACGTGCTCGTCAATCCACGGCTCAGGGGCTGATGCGATGACCGTCGCCGCCGTCGCTCCCCCCGTTCCGACCGCCGACGCCCGCGAGGAGAACCCGTGGGCCCGCGCCTGGCGCCGGCTCAAGCGGCGCAAGGGCGCCATGTTCGGGCTGGTGGTCGTGGTGCTGTTCGTCCTGGTTGCGATCCTGGCGCCGCTGATCTCGCCCTACGATCCGATCGCCACCAGCTTCACCCAGGTGCGCAAGCCGCCGTCCTGGGCGCACTGGCTGGGCACCGACGAGGTCGGCCGCGACGTGCTGGCCCGCATCATCTGGGGGGCCCGCGCCTCACTCAGTGCCGGTCTCGTCTCCGTCGGCATCGCGCTCGGCATCGGCGTGCCGCTCGGCCTGCTGGCGGGCTATGCCGGCGGCTGGATCGACGCGGTGCTGTCGCGCATCGTCGACGCGATGCTGGCCATTCCGTTCCTGATCCTGGCGATCGCGCTGGCCGCCTTCCTCGGACCGAGCCTGAGCAATGCGATGATCGCCATCGGCGTCACCGCCACGCCGGTCTTCATCCGCCTGACCCGAGGCCAGACCATCGCCGCCAAGGTCGAGGACTATGTCGAGGCGGCGCGCGCGGTCGGCAATCCGCACTGGCGCATCGCGCTGCGCCACGTCCTGCCCAACATCGTGCCGCCGCTTCTGGTGCAGGCCTCGCTCGCCATCGCGGGCGCGATCATCGCCGAGGCCGCCCTGTCGTTCCTTGGCCTCGGCCAGCAGCCGCCCTCACCCTCGTGGGGCAGCATGCTGAACTCCGCCCAGCGCTTCATCGCCCAGGCGCCCTGGATGGCCTTCTGGCCGGGGTTCGCGATCTTCTTCGCAGTCCTGTCTTTCAACCTTCTGGGCGACGGCCTGCGCGACGCGCTCGACCCCCGGCACAAATAGGCCGCTCGGGACTTCAGTTCGGCAGCGAGGTATCCGCGAGTGCGAATGCCGGCACGTTGCTGGTCAGCATCGTGACACGCTCCTCGACCAGGAGCTGGGACACTGCCAGGAAGTGCACGAGTTCGCCGTCGCCCAGACGCTCGGCCTCCTCGATCATCTCCCGAACGCTGTGCCACACCCTGAACAACGCCGCCGCTCGCTTCTTCTCCGAAAGCGGTGCACGACCGCGCCGCCGCCGAATATTCGGTTCGACGATGATCTCGAAGACATCCGTCATGTGTACCCGCCTGACGCTTTACGCGTGGAACGTCTCTCCCGCTCCCGGCTGATCGCCGGTTGCCCAAGCCTACCGCAAAAGAGATGCCAAGCGAGGGCAATCCGACTTGAGGCTCTTCCGACTTTCGTTGGGGGCGGTCGCCTCAGGAGCGATCGCCGCCGACCGGCAGGCCCGACAGATCGATCTGCGGCTCCTTGCGAAGGGTCACCGAGTCGGGTGCCTCGGCCTCGGGCAACGGCTTGCCCGGATCGACGGCCCGGACCATCGCCACGACGCGCTTCGGCCCCTTGCCGGTATCGTCCGCTTCGAGACGGCGCCAGCCATGCCTTTCCCAGTACTTGACGTCCTGCGGCAGGGCCTGCGTGTAGAGCATCCTGCAGCCGCGGCTCTCGGCGATCCTCGCGCAGCGATCGATGAGGAGCTGGCCGATGTCGTTGCCGCGGAAGCGCTTCATCACCGCCAGCCGCTCCGGCATGG
>JBILYJ010000266.1:0-7010 GCA_044377795.1 Reyranella sp.
CTTGACCGCCTGGTCGATCTTGGAGATCAGCTTGCGGAAACGGTCCCTCGTCCGCAGCTCCAGCGAGCGGTCGGTCTCGGCGGTCGCGCGATCGGCGAGATCGGGCTGCGCCAGACTCTCTTCCTGCATGTTCTGGAGGGTCTGATTGGATTCCTCGATCAGCTCATCCTTCCACTTCAGCAGCTTCTGCCGGAAGTACTCCTGCTGCATCGGATTCATGAAAGCTTCACGTTCTGTCGGCCGATAATTCTGCGGCAACGTAATCGACATCGTCGGCAACTCCACTCGAAGCCACGACAGTCCGCCTGGGAAAGGCGGACCCTTTTCGAAGCGCGCGGAGTATAGGGATGGGCCTTCCCGGAGCAAGAACGTTTCGGGGCTGCCGACCGATTCAGCCGTGCAGCGCAGCAATTTCAGCGGTTGCAGTATTCCCAAAGTTTCGAGGCTTTTTGACCACCTCGTCAGCGTTCATGCTGCAATGCAGCAAACGCCTCCAAAGCCAGCAGTCTGGCAAAGATCCTGGACGGATCGGCGGCAGGTTCGACGGAGACCGCCGCCTGGGCCGCCTCGCCCAGGCTTGATCCCTCGACGATCGCCCCGAGGAAGGCCTCTTCCGCCGAGTCCAGGCTCGCGAAGGCGGCATCATCGGGTCGACGCAGGACCAGTACCGATGCCGGCCCCTCCTCCAGGGAAACGGTCCCGACCGTCGCGCCGGGCCGGGAGGCATGCCAGATCCGGTCGATCGGGTAAGGTGATCGTAGCAGGGTCGAACCGGCCGCCAAAACCGGCTTGAGGTCGAACAGGCGTTCGGCGGGGAGGTCGGCGAGGCCGAAAGCGGTCAGCCTGTCCTCCAGCGGCGCATGGAAAGCCAGGTTCAGGGCCCAATCGAGTTGGGCCATGTCGGCGAGGTAGGGCAGCGCGGCTGCCGGCCCGTAAGCCGAGACGAAGGCCGGGAAGCCCGCCCCGTACTCGGCCAGTACCGGCTGCCCCGGCAGCTCGCGCAGCACGAACCCCTCGGCCAAGGTCCGGAAGAACGCCTCGCCGACGATTGCCTGCACGGTCGGGAATGTCGAGGCGAGTGCGCCCACCAGGCTCTGCCGCACGTGATGGCGATGGATGCGCAGGCGCGCCGCGGCGGAGATCGTGTCGCCCATGACGGCCTCGGCGAGGTCGGGCCGGTCCTCGCCCTTCAGGTGTGCCGCGAACGCCGCCTGCAGATCACGCAGCGCGAGCATCGGCCTCAGCCTCGACACCGAGCGCTCGGCCTGCCTGCTGCGCCTCGTCGAGCAGCACGTCGAGAGCCGGAAGATCGGTGTCCCATTCGACCAGCGTCGGGCGCGGCCCGTAGCGGCGCACGATCTCGCCGAACAAGCTCCACACGCCCTCACCGACCCGGCTGCCATGATCGTCGATCAGGATCGGCTCGCCGTCCGCGTCGTTCACGGCGTGACCGGCCAGATGATACTGGCCAATCGCCGAGGCCGGCAGTCCATCGAGCCACGCTCCGGGATCGAGCCGCAGATTGTGTGCCGTGACCACGATGTTGTTGGCGTCGAGCAACAGCCCGCAGCTGGTTCGACGGGTGAGCTCCGCCAGGAACTCCGGTTCGGACAAGGTCGAATGCGCGAACGCCAGGTAGCAGGACGGATTCTCGACCAGTATCTGTCGTCCCAGCCGCTCCTGCAGCCGGTCGACATTGCGAACGACGACCTCAAGGGCCTCCTCGGTGTAGGGCAATGGCAGCAGATCGTTGAAAAAACGGCCGTCCGCCAGGCTCCAGGACAGATGGTCGGAGACCAGCGTCGGCTCGAGGCGACGGGTCAGCGCCGCGACACGATCAAGATGCGCCTCGTCCAGCCCATCGACCGAACCAAGCGACAGCCCGACCGCGTGGACGGAGAATTCATAGTCCTCTCGCAGGCGCTCGACGATCCGGAGCGCCGGCGAGTTCGCGAGATAGTTCTCGGCATGGATTTCGAGAAAGCCGGTCGCCGGCCGGTCGCGCGCGATCTCCGCAAGATGCGGCGACCGCAGCCCGATGCCGGCAACCGGCTCCATGCTCAGCTGGCCGTGAGCTTGCCGCCGACGATCTTCTCGCAGGCGCCCTTGGGTACGGATACCCAGGCGTCAGCCTGCGCATCTTTCTTCGACGTGCCGGCACAGGACGACTTCGCCGTCTGGCAGTCGTTCTTGCCGGCCTTCGCGATGCCGTAGCATTTCTCCATGTTGCCCTGCGCCTGGCTGGTGGCCGCCGGCAGCACGAGGGCGGCGGCGAGAGCCGAGGCGATGGCGACGCGGGTCGAGTTCATTGTGTCCTCCATGACATGATGACACCCAGTCTATACAGCAGATTAAGGCGGCAGGGCGTCAGACGGCGACCATCGTAGCCACAGAGGCGGAGTAACGAAAACTTGTTCGACAAGCCCGGCAATGGACTGCTGAGCCCCGGCGACTTCGTGCGTCATCCCGCTCGCCCGGACTGGGGGCTTGGCCAGATCCAGTCGATGATCGGCCACCGCATCACCGTCAATTTCGAGAATGCCGGCAAGGTCGTCATCGACGGGAACGTCATCGAACTCGCTCCAGACGACGCATCGCCTCGCTGAGCTCGGCCGGCGTGTTGACGTTCAGGAATGGCGCGGCATTGCCCGGCCACACGAGTTCCTCGAAGGCATAGCGCTGGGCGAAGGTCTCGACCCGCCGCATGCCCTCCTCGAGGATGGCGCGGCGCAGATCCGCGGCGAGCTTCACCGACCAGACCGCGAGCGTATGTTCGCGACGCTTGCCATGACGCACCATCAGGACGTCCGGCTCCGGCACGTGCATCAGCCCGCACAGCCGGACCGTGAGGTCGAGCGGGAGGAACGGCACGTCGGCGGGGGCCGTCAGGATCCAGCCGCAATGGGGATGATGGTCCCGCGCCCATTCCATCCCGGCCAGGATGCCGGCGAGCGGCCCGAGCCGCCGTCCCTCGCGCCGGGCCATCTCCTGGATGTCGGCCGGGTCGGCGATCACCGGCACCTCAAGCGCGCGGAACTCGGGCGCCGGATCGTTGGCCACGACCACGAGATCCATGACCTGCGGACGCAGCCGGTCCACGACGTGCGCTACCATCGGCCGGCCCGCGAGCAGGCGCAGCGGTTTCAGGGCGCCCGGTCCCATGCGTCGCCCCTCGCCGCCGGCAAGCACCACGCCCACGACCGCTCCGCTGCGTACGGGGCCGAATTTTTGCAACGCTTTCGTCGTCATGGTGGCACTATGCGGCGATGAAGAAATCAAGCAAGGGGGAGCCTCCAATGACATTCAGCATCGCCAAGGCCGCAACGTGGCTGCATCAGGTCGACAGGGCGCGGGCCGTGGTCGGATGGTGGCCGGAACGGTTCGCGACCGACGACGAACGCCTCGCCTACAAGGTCCAGGACGCGTTCCTGAAGAAGCAGGTGGTCAAGCAGGGTCCGCTGGTCGGCTACAAGATCGCGCTGACCTCCCCGCAGATCCTGGCGCAGACCGGCCTGAAAGGTCCGGCCTACGGACCGATCCGCAAGAAGCGCGTGTTCGAGCACAAGGCGACGGTTCGCGCCGATCGCTGGACGCGACTGGGTGCGGAACTGGAGATCATCCTGATCGTGAACGCGGACGTGCCGGCGCCGAAAGGCAAGCCCTACGACAGGGATTCGATCGCGCAGTATGTCGGCGAAGCGCGCGCCGGTTTCGAGCTGATCGAGGACCGCGGCGCCGACTACAGCCGCCTCGCGGTCAATCCGCTGATCATGGATGCCGGCTGGAACGGCGGCTCCCTGCTGGCCAAGCCCAACAAGGACTGGGCGAAGCTCGATCTCGGCAACCTGCTCGGCTCGGTCTCGTTCGACGGCAAGGTCGTGCGCGAGGGCCATTCGGGCGACGTGCTGGGTCACTGCTACAATTCGCTGGCCTGGCTGGCCAACAAGCTCGGTGAGCACGGCAAGCGCCTGAAGAAGGGTATGATCGTCTCCTCCGGCAGCATGGTCGCCTGTCAGTTCGTACCACCGGGCAGCACCGCCACCGGCAGGATCGAGGGACTGGGCGAAGTGACGCTGAAGTACGAGTTGCCCAAGTAGAGACGGCTATCTGAAGGTCATGTCGGGCCGGAGCTGCCGCCACGACAGGCGGCGCACCACCTCTCGACCGACCACCAGCGCATCGTAGTCGTCGGGGAAGAGCTGCGCGATCGCCGGGTCGAGCGCGTTGAGACCGCCGGCATAGGCGCCGAATGCCGGGAGGATGAGACGCCTCCCGTCGGTGAGGAAGCAACGCCGCCGCAACCCACGCCCTCGCACCGTGAGTGCCGCAACCGGATGGTAGTGGCCTGAGACTTCTCCATCGGCGGGCCCGAACAGCGCCTCGTGCCGGAACACCAGCGGCCCCGCCTTGATTTCCTCAGCGACCTCCCCCCAGCCGGACGGGGGCGGCGAGGGATCGTGATTGCCGGCGATCCATACGAAGCGCGTCCGTGATGTCAGCCGCTCGATCTCACCTCGGTCCTCATCCGAAATGCGCTCGATCGCTGCGCGATCATGGAAAGAGTCGCCCAGGCAAACGACGGTGTGCGGTTGCACGGCATCGATCAGCGCCGCCAGAGCCCCCAGCGTTTGGCGCGTGTCGTAACGCGGCAGCAACTTGCGAGCGTTAACCGCATAGGACGAGCCTTTCTCCAGATGGAGATCCGCGACCGCCAGCAGCCGCTCCGCCGGCCAGTGCAAGGCGCCCATCGGCAGCGCTTCGAGCGGCTCCTCCGCGCAGATGAACTCAAGTCGGTTCATGACCCCACGGGATCCGAGCCGCGCCAGAATCCTGCCACGATCTCTCGTAATTTCATGCGAAGCACGATTGACCCGATACAGGCCCGTCCGCAAGGTGGAGTGATGCATCGTCTCCTGTGTTTCGTCCTTGTGGCGTTCCTCTGCGGGCCGCAGTTGGCCTTCGCGCAGATGCAACCGCATCGCGCAGAGTACGTGCTGCGACTGGGCGCCGCCGCCAATGCGCCGCGCATCGGCACCGCGATCCACGATCTTTCGCAGGATTGCGCGGGCTGGCACCTCAAGCGCGACATCGCGACCGAGATCGCACTGACGGCCTCATGGAAGATGAGCTTGTCCTCGAAACTCGACGCCGAGGAGCTCCGCAGCGGCAACAGCCTTAGGTACCAGACCACGCAGGTTCAGAACGGCAACAAGCGCGAGACGAAGGGTCGCGTCCAGCGCGCGCAGGGCGAGCTGCGCGCCGAAGTCGCGACGGCAGGCGCTCAGCCCTCGCAGTTCTTCCTGCCTTTCGCCACGTTGATGCCGGTGGCCGCCATCGATCATCTGACCGAACGGCTGCGCGCCAACGCGGCTTCCTTTCCGGCCCTGATGTTCGACCCCGAGGTGATGGGAGACGGATTCCTGATCGACGTGACGCAGCTGGAAGATGGCCGCCTGCGGGCGTCCCGGCCGACGGACAAGCCCGTCGCCACGCCGAAGGGCAAGTCATGGCCTGTGTTCATGACCTTCACCCGCGGTCGCGACCAGGCCCAGCGCCCGCTCTTTTCCGTGACGGCCCAGGTCTTCGAGAATGGCGTCCTCGACCGGCTCACCGTCGATACCGGCCTGCTCACGGTCACCGCCGATCTCCAGAGCCTCGAGATGCGTCCAGCGCCCAACTGCCCCCGCTCCTGACACGGTCGCCGCCGGTCATCCGTTCGCTCGACATGTGCGTATGCCGCACATGTCGGTTTCGATCGTCTGGTTCCGCAACGACCTTCGCCTTTCGGATAATCCCGCGCTGATCAAGGCGCTGGAGTCGGGGCATGCGGTCGTGCCGGTATTCGTGCTGGACGGGGAAACCGACGGCGTCAGGCCGCCGGGCGCCGCCTCTCGATGGTGGCTGCACTACAGCTTGCACGCACTCGACTCGTCCCTGCGCCGACTGGGATCGCGCCTGATCCTGCGTCGGGGGCCGGCCGCGAAGGTGCTGGGCGAACTCGCGACAGAAACTGGGGCTGCGTCGGTCTTCTGGAACCGTGCTTACGACCGGGGCTGCCGCGAGCGGGATACGCAACTGAAGAAGGCATTGTCCGACCGGGGCGTCACGGTCGAGAGCTTCAACGCCAACCTTCTCTTCGAGCCTTGGGAGATCACCACCCAGGGCGGCGGCGCATTCAAGGTGTTCACTCCCTTCTGGCGGGCCTGCCGCGCAGCACCACCGCCAGCTGCTACGCTGCCTGCCCCCAAGAGTCTGACGGCCCCAAAGTCCTGGCCGGCCAGCGAATCGCTCGTCTCTTGGCGCCTGCTGCCGACCTCACCCGACTGGGCAGGCGGAATGCGTGCCGCCTGGACACCCGGTGAGGACGGCGCACAGCAGCGGCTCACATCATTCCTCGACGACGCGCTCGAGGACTATCGCGACGCGCGCGACCTTCCGGCGGTGCAAGGAACGTCCCGCCTGTCCCCGCATCTCGCCTTCGGGGAGATTTCACCCCGCCAGATCTGGCAGGCCGCGATGACGCAGGGAGCCTCGGCCGCAACGGAGAAATTCCTCTCGGAAGTGGGCTGGCGCGAATTCGCCTACCACCTCCTGTTTCACAACGGAAACCTCGCGGAACGGAACTTCCGGCCTGAGTTCGATGCGTTTCCGTGGGCCGATCCGGAAGAAGCGCTGGCCGCCTGGCAAAGCGGGCGGACGGGCTATCCCATCGTCGATGCCGGGATGCGCGAACTCTGGGCGACCGGATGGATGCACAACCGCGTGCGCATGATCGCGGCGTCCTTTCTGACCAAGGACCTGCTCATCGACTGGCGCCACGGCGAGCGCTGGTTCTGGGACACGCTGGTCGATGCCGACCTCGCGAACAACGCGACCGGCTGGCAGTGGGTCGCCGGCTGCGGCGCGGATGCCGCTCCCTACTTCCGCGTCTTCAACCCTGTCCTCCAGGGCGAGAAATTCGATCCCGATGGGGACTATGTCCGGCATTGGATACCCGAACTCGCCCACCT
>JBILYJ010000009.1:0-26713 GCA_044377795.1 Reyranella sp.
GGAATTCGCCTACCACCTCCTCTTTCACAACGGCGACCTGGCGGAACGCAACTTCCGGCCCGAGTTCGATGCGTTTCCGTGGGCCGATCCGGAAGAAGCACTGGCGGCCTGGCAGGGCGGGCGGACGGGCTATCCCATCGTCGACGCCGGGATGCGCGAACTCTGGGCGACCGGATGGATGCACAACCGCGTGCGCATGATCGCGGCGTCGTTCCTGACCAAGGACCTGCTCATCGACTGGCGTCAGGGCGAGCGCTGGTTCTGGGATACGCTGGTCGACGCCGATCTCGCGAACAACGCGACCGGCTGGCAGTGGGTCGCCGGCTGCGGCGCCGATGCGGCCCCCTACTTTCGTGTCTTCAATCCCGTCCTCCAGGGCGAGAAATTCGATCCCGACGGGGACTATGTCCGGCATTGGATACCCGAACTCGCCCACCTGCCCAACGACACGATTCATCGTCCATGGGCGGCGGCGGTGCCGGCCGACGTGTACCCGGGGCAGATCGTGGAGCACGGCGCCGCCCGGAATCGGGCACTGGGCGCCTTCCAATCCATCAAGAAATCAGCTTAGAAGCATCCAGGGGGAGCTTTCGGAATGAAAATCGCCGTCATCGGCGCCGGCGTGTCCGGCCTTGGGGCCGCCTGGCTCCTCAGCCGCAGCCACGACGTGGTCGTCTACGAACGGGAGAACCGCTTTGGCGGACACTCCTGCACGGTCGAAGCGCCGACGAAGCAGGGGCGCCTGCCGGTCGATGTCGGCTTCATCGTCTTCAACGAGCGCAACTATCCCAATCTCATTGCCCTCTTCGACCATCTCGGCGTGCCGACCGAACCGTCGGACATGTCGTTCGCCGTCAGCCTCGATGACGGCGGGTTCGAATACGCAAGCTCGTTCGCCGGCTACTTCGCCCAGCGCAGAAACCTCGCCCGCCCCTCCTTCCTGCGCATGACGCACGACATCCTGCGTTTCAACCGCATGGCGCCGCAGCTTCTCGACAAGGCCGAGGATCTCGACTTCACCATCGGCGACTTCATCGAACAGGCGGGCTTCGGTGCAGCCTTCCGCGACCGCTATCTCGTGCCCATGGCGGCTTGCATCTGGTCGACGCCAACCGGACGCATGCTCGATTATCCTGCACAGACGTTCGCCCGATTCTTCAATAATCACGGGCTCCTGTCGATCGGCCGACAATTGCAGTGGCGCACGGTCAGCGGCGGCAGCCGCTCCTATGTCGAGCGGCTCGTCGCGCCGCTGCGCGCCCGCGCGCGGCTGGCGACGCCGGCCAGCGCGGTCCGGCGCACCGCCCAAGGTGTGGAAGTGCGTGACGCGGGCGGTCACTGGGATCGCTTCGACAGGGTCGTGCTCGCCTGCCACGCCGATCAGGCGCTTTCCCTTCTTGCCGATGCCGACGAGAGGGAGCGCGACCTGCTGGGCCGCTTCGCCTACTCTACGAACGAGGTATGGCTGCACGGGGACGAGAGCCTGATGCCGAAGCGCCGCAGCGCCTGGGCGAGTTGGAACTACGTTGCCGACAGCAGCAGCCGCGACAGTAACGTCAGCGTGACCTACTGGATGAATCGCCTGCAGAATCTGCCCGACAGCGTCCCGCTCTTCGTCTCCGTGAACCCGGGTCGGGTGCCAACGCCGGCGGCGGCGCATTCCCGCTTCTCGTTCGAGCATCCGATGTACGACGCAGCGGCCATCCGCGCACAGCGCGATCTGCATCACATCCAGGGCGTGCGCGACACCTACTTCTGCGGCAGTTACTGCGGGTACGGATTCCACGAAGACGCGCTGTCGGCCGGCCTCGACGTCGCCGAGCAGCTCGGCGTCCATCGGCCCTGGCCGCGTCCCGACGAGCACCGCCGGATCGGAGATCCGCCGCGCGTCGTAGCAGACCGTCCCGCCATCCCGCCGCTGCCGATTCCGGTCGCAGCGCGGGTCGCGACGGAAACGACGTGAGCGGCGCGTCCCCTCATTCGATCGTCGACGCCACCGTCGTGCATCGGCGGCTCAGGCCGCGCGAGAACGCGTTCCGGTACAAGGTCGGCTATCTCTGCCTCGGCCTCGATTCGCTCGAAAGTGCGGCCGGCCGCTGGCTCAAGCTCGATCGCCGCGGCGCCGTCTCCTTCCGGCGCGCAGACCATGGCGCGCGGGACGGTTCGGATCTCAAGGCATGGCTGAAGGACATCCTGCGGCAGCAGGGCGTGGAAGACATCTGCGACGGCGAGGTCGTGCTGATGACCATGCCGCGTATGCTGGGCTACGTGTTCAATCCGGTGAGCTTCTGGTTCTGCAGAGACCGTACGGGCATTCTTCGGGCTGTCCTGTGCGAGGTCAACAACACGTTCGGTGAGAGCCATTGCTACCTCGTCCATCACGGGGACGGTGCGCCGATCGGGCCGGACCAGTGGCTCGAAGGCCGCAAGGTCTTCCACGTCTCCCCCTTCCTGCCGATCGAGGGCGACTATCGCTTCCGCTTTCGGCTCGACGACGAGCGGGCCCATGTCGACGTGAACTACCATGACTCCCAGGGGCTGATGCTCGCCACCTCGGTCGGCGGGCGGCGCGAGCCGCTGGACGACCGCGGTGTCTTGCGGCGCTTTCTCGCAAACCCGACCATGACCCTTGGCGTCGTGGTTCGCATCCATTGGCAGGCCTTGCATCTGTGGCGGAAGCGGGCGAGATTTTACGCCAAGCCAGCACCGCCGTCGGAGCTCGTGACCCGCTGACTTCCCTTCGGACCGCATGACCTTCGCCGCCCGGTTTGTCCTGAAATCCCTGGAACGTCTGTCCGTCGGTCGCCTGACTGTGCGACTTCCGGACGGCCGCGTACGCGCGTTCGGCAAGGCCGACGCATCGCCACATGCTGAGATCGACGTGCGGGACTGGCGCTTGTTTCGCCGGGTGCTGCTCGACGGCGACATGGGCTTCGCCGAAGCCTACATGGAGGGCTTCTGCGATTCACCCGACCTGCCAACCCTGATCGGCCTGCTGCTCGCCAACGAACAGGCGCTGGGCAAGATCACGCGAACGAATTTCTTCCATGGGCTGCTGCTGAAGTTGCTGCACCGGCGACACGAGAACACACGCGAGGGATCGAAGAAGAACATCCATGCCCACTACGACCTGGGCAACGAGTTCTACGGACTGTGGCTCGATCCCTCGATGACCTACTCTTCCGCCCTGTACGGGGGCGAGGTGGAGAAGCCACTCGAGGTCGCCCAGATCGCCAAGTATGAGCGCATCCTGACCCAACTCGGCGCCCGCCAGGGCGACAGCATCCTGGAGATCGGGTGCGGCTGGGGCGGCTTTGCCGAAGTGGCGGCCCGGCGCGGCATGCGTGTCACCGGTGTGACCATCTCCAGGGAGCAGCTCGAATATGCCCGTGCGCGCCTGGAGCGGGCAGGCCTAGCCGACCGGGTCGACCTGCAGTTCCGAGACTATCGCGACATCGAGGGCCAGTACGACCATATCGTGTCGATCGAGATGATCGAAGCCGTCGGCGAACGATACTGGCCCGACTATTTCGCGACGCTGAAGCGTCATGTGGTGCCTGGCGGTTCGGCGATCGTGCAGGCCATCGTGATCGCCGACGATTTCTTCGAGCGCTACCGCAAGCATCCGGAATTCATCCAGACCTACGTGTTTCCCGGCGGCATGCTCCTGTCGCCCTCCAGCCTGCGCGAGCAGTGCCGGCAGGCCGGCCTCAAGGTGGCCGAACTCTACAGTTTCGGACTGGACTATGCGCGGACGCTGGAAACCTGGCTGGGCCGCTTCGACGGGGTGGCCGACCAGGTCGACCGCATGGGCTTCGATGAGCGCTTCCGCAGAATGTGGCGATATTATCTCGCCTATTGTGCCGCGGGCTTCTCGACGCGCCGCACGGACGTTTTGCAGGCACACTTCAGGCATATATAACTGTCGGCAATCAAAAGGCTGCCGGTCAAAGGTGAGCCGAACAGGAAGGCAAAATCCGCGTGCATTCGCCCAAGTCCGGCCCCGGCTCGACGACGTCCATAAGACTGCGCTTCGACCGTCTCGTCGCCTACTCCACCAATCAGCTCCCGCTCAACATGGCGGCCCTGCCGGTGGTGCTCAACGTCAGCCATTTCTATGGGGAAGTGCTCAAGGTGCCTCTCGGCATCATGGGCCTGATCTTCATCACGACGCGCGTGATCGACGCCATCCAGGATCCGGTGATCGGCCTGATCAGCGACAAGTTCACCCATCGCGGCCCGCGCGGACGTCTCACCTTCGTGGCGCTGATGCTGCCGCTGCTGATCGGCGGCTTCTACATGCTGTTTCATCCGCCGGAGTCCCTGTTCACCCAGCCCGTATGGCTGGCGACCTGGCTGTTCGTCGCGCTGTTCGTGGTCCATCTCGGCTATGCCGGCGTGTCGATCAGCTACCACGCCCACGGTGCGGAGCTGACCGACGACTACAACGAGCGAACCAGGGTCACGGTCGGCCGCGAGGTCTTCGGCCTGATCGGCATGACCTTGGCGGTGGTGCTCCCCACCTACTTCACCGCCCAGATGGGCGAGCATGCCGGCTACGTCTACATGGGGCTGATCTTCATCCCCATCGCCGTGCTGTTCTCCCTGCCGACCCTGCTCTGGTCGCCACCCTCGGTGCATCCGCCGGTCGTGCGCGAGAATCCGGAGATCCATGTCCGGTACTTCCGCGACTGGTTGATCGGCCTGATGCCGTGGCTTGCCCGGCCGACCCGAAACATGGAGCGAAGCACCACGGTCAAGACGCTGATCCCGTTCTTCGCGCCGCTTAAGAACAAGCTCTTTCGCCGCCTGCTGCTCGTGTTCATCGTCAATGGCGCGGCGCTGGGTGTCGCGGTCTCGGTGATGCTCTTCTACGTCGAGCATGTGCTGAAGGGGAATAAGCTGCAGGCCGGGATCATCCTGCTGGTCTATTTCGGCGCCGCCGCCGCCAGCGTGCCGCTCTGGATGCTGCTGTCGCGCCGGTTCAGCAAGACGGCCGCGTGGTTCATCGCCATGGTCCTGACGGCCGTGTCGATGTCGTTCGGCGTTTTCCTCGGCGCCGGCGACTTCGTCTGGTTCATGCCGATCGCCGTCATCACCGGCCTCGGCATCGGGGCCGACTACGGCCTGCCGCCGTCGGTCCTGGCCGACATCATCAACTCCGACGAGGGCAAGGACACGAAGGGCGACACCGGCGCCTATTTCGGCCTGTGGGCGCTGTCGACCAAGCTGGCGACGGCCATCGGCGCGGCCGGCTCGCTGCCCGTCGCCGCGCTGCTGGGGTTCAATCCTTCCCAGGGGCTCTACAGCGCGTCGGCGCTGATCTTCGTCTATATCGTCGTTCCGGTCGTCATCAAGATCATCGCCGCGCTGCTCATCTGGTACATCCGGATCGAGGCCGACCGCGGGTCCGTGCGGGACGAGCTCCTGGGACGCAGGGTCGCCGGGACTCACTAAGCGAGGAAGTCGAGCCTCTGCGGCTGGCGCAGGCCGAAATCGTACGACTGGCCCCAGCAGTCCCGGGCCAGCGTGGCGAAGACGTTGCGGAAGTCGACCGTGTGCCTGAGGTCGCCGTCCTGAAGATCGGACAGCGACGGGTACGCACCGTGGAGGCCGCCCTTCACGCTGCCGCCCATGACGAGTTGCGGGGCTGACGTGCCGTGGTCGGTGCCGCCGCTCGCGTTCTGTTTGGCGCGCCGGCCGAACTCCGAATAGGTCATCACCACCACGTCCTTCCAGAGGTCGGCGGCCATCAGGTTCCGGCGCAGGACCGCAAGATTGGACGCCAGGGATGCCAGCAGGCGCTCGTGCGTCGGCTGCTGGTTCGCATGCGTGTCGAAGCCGCCCAGGGCCACCTTGATCGCCACCACGGGCACCCTGGCGGAGAGCACTCGTGTGGCGAGATCGAGCTGATGGCCCAGCAGAAGCTCCTGCGGATAGGGTTCGGCCAGCGCTGGCGCGTCGCGCAGCCGGTCGCGCAGGCCGCCCGCCGCGGCGTTGATCTCCTGCCGCACGGCCAGCAGATGGTTCAGCGCCGGATTTCCGCCGTCGGTCATCGCCGATGCCGTGGCAATGGCATTGGCCTGGCGCAGGAAGTTCTCGGCGTCCTGCATCACGATGGTGCGCAGCGATGGGCCGGTCGACGGCAATGCGTTGGTGTCCGCGACAATGCAGTCAACGCCGATGCCCTTGGCCAGCCGGGCCCCCCTGAAGGCCTGGGCGATCCAGCCTTCGCTCAGCGTCTGCGACGCGGCGGAGGCGGTGTCCCAGATCTCGATCGAGCGAAAGTGCGAGCGGTTCGGATAGGGGTAGCCGACGCCCTGCACAATCGCGAGGTCGCCCGCCTTCCAGGAGTCCATCAGCGGCGCCAGCTTTTCGTGCAGGCCGACCTTCTCGTCGAGCTGCACGACCCTCTCACGCGGCACGCCGATGCCGGCACGCAATTCGCGGTATCTGGGATCGCCATAGGGCACGAGCGTGTTCAGCCCGTCGTTGCCGCCCTTGAGTTCGACCAGCAGGAGAATACGGCCCACGGCGCTCTCCTCACTTCAACTGGTAGGCCGTGTCGAGCAGCGCCGCGGCCACGATCGCGCCCGCACTCCCGCTGGCATCAACGCCATCGACCGGCTGACGCGGCAGCAGCGTGCACAGCAGCACGGCGCTTTCGACACCGGCCAGGGTCGGGCCCAGGCGCACCTCGTTGCCGGCATTGCGCAGGCTGCGGCCTTCGACGGGACGCGGCGGATCCATCATCTGCATGGTCTCCGCGGTGGGAAGCTGCTCGCGGCGTTCGGCGCGCCGGTCGGGACGGTCGGCCATCCGCATGCCGCTGTCCATCGGCGCCACCGTGGTCGCCTCGATCATGCGCCTCAGGAACTGCTGGCGCAGTAGCAGCGTGTAGGTCGAGATCCAGCTTTCGCCGCCGGCCCAGCCCTTCACGTTCGGCGGATCGAACGGCACCTGCCCCAGGCCCTGCAGCATGCGGACCAGCCCCGTCTTTTCCGGTACCGGGAGGCCGAGCACACGGACCGAGCCGACGATGAGGTCGACCGGCGACTTTATGAGGGCGCCCCGGTTGGCGGGGTCGCGGAAGGCCGGCGACAGCAAGAGCGCCCGTATCAGCGGCTTGATCTCGTAGCCACCCTGACGGAATCCGACCGCCAGGCGCGTCACTTCGGCGGGATCGGGCTTCAGCGACACGAACTCGCGCCACAGCTTCTCGACGATCATCTCGGCCGTGCGCGGCTGGGCCAGCAGGATCGTCAGGATCTCGTCGCCGCCGAAGCGGCCGGACTTGCCGAGGAAGGTCTTCTGGCCATCGTCGTGCTGACCTGGATGCTCGACGAACTGCCCCGACTCGCGGTCGACGCTCCAGCCGGTGAAGGCACGCGCCGCCGCCTTGATGTCGGCTTCACTGTACTGGCCTTCACCCAGGGTGAAGAGCTCGAGCAGTTCGCGAGCGAAGTTCTCGTTGGGCTGGCGCGCCACAGATCCCCTGCCGTCGAGATAGATCAGCATCGCCGGATCGCGCGCGACGGACCTCAGCAGGTTCGCGTAGTTGCCCATCGCCTCGCGCCGGAAGAGCACGTTCTGGCGGAACAGAGACGACGGATAGCGCACCTTCGCCAACGAGGAGGTGAAGTGGCCGTGCCAGAACAGGGTCATGCGCTCGACCAGCGGCTGGTCGGTCGTGATCATCTCCTCGACCCACCAGTTCTTCAGCTCGCGGCCCTGCTCCCGGACCGGCAGCATGACCTCCAGCTTCTTGCCATCGACCCCCTCCTTGCGCTGGGCTTCCGCGGCCTTCTGCCGCCCCTGCAGTTCGGCCGGCCCCATGCCGATCCAGTCGGGCGCGAGGGTAATGGACTCCCGACGCGGGTCGGCGAGCAGCCGATCGACCGCAGCGGTGTAGTCCAGCGCTTCGAGCGCGTGGATTTCGGCCGGCGTCACGCCGAACGAGGTACGCGACAGGAGATGCCGCGCGTCGTCGAAGCCCATCGCCGAGGCCGCGCGCGCCGGCACGACGGACCAAAGCCCCGTGGAGAGACCGGCGGACAAGGCCGCGGCGCCTCCCACGAAACCGCGACGCCCCAGGCGTGTGCTCATGACAGGCCTCCTATTGCGGCGGCAGACGCGGCGGGCCTACGCCCGGCGGACGAGGTGGCGGCGGCAGTGGCGAAGCGACACGGTCGATGAGCAGCCTCTGCAGGCGTTCCCGCTGGCCGGGCCGCAGACTGGGCTCGAGCTGGATCAACGTCCGCAGCGTCTCCTTCTGCTGCTCGGCGCGCAACTGACTGACCTGATCGACGAGGGCGTCGATCTTCGCCATGTCGCGGGGCGTGCGGGAAATTTCCATGCTTGTTTGCTCGCGCAGGCGGGCAATCGCCTGCAGGCGCTCACGTCGCTCCTTCGCATACTGATCGAACAGGTCCTGCATGACCTTGCGCTGGTCGGCATCGAGATCGAGATCACGCACCACCATCTCCACGGGATTGAGGCGCGGACCGCCAGGTTGCCCCGGCAGGCCGGGCGTTCCGTGCGGCGGTGGCGGCATCCCGTGCATGTCGAACGGCGGCGCGATCCAGCTGCGGTAGATGAACCCCGCCAGGACGAACATGTTCAACAGCAGCGAGAGGCCGAGCAGGATCTGGATCAGGCGCGAGGTCATGTCAGATGCCGTCGCCGGCGAAGAACTCGCTGACCTCGTTCGAGGCAGCGCTCGTCGTGCTTGCGGACTCGGTCGCCGAATAGCCCTCGCCTTGCCGTGCGAGCGATTCGCTCAACCCGCCCCCCACCATGAAGCCGCCGGCCGCAATCACCACGGCCGCCACCGCCATGACACCCTGCTGGAGGGCATGACGCGAACGTCCGAACAGCCATCTGCTGAAGAGGCCGCCCGACGCGATCTTGCGCTCGGCCTCGAAACCAACCAGTGCGCGGGCGCGCACGACCATGCGCTCGGGCGCGGCCGGCAGGGGCTTGCCCAGAATGTCTGCGAGGTCGAGTGCGGCACGACGCAACGCCGGGTCCGCCGCCACAGCCACCTCGACCGGCCCGGCTGCCTCCTCGGTCAGGCGGCCTTCGAGCCAGGCGGCGAGCTCCATTTCGCTCACCGCGGCAGGGGCGACGGCAGGCTGGCTGGCGAGGCTCCGCCACAGCTCCTTGTCGCTCCTCGGGGTCCGCTGGGTGTTCATCGGTCGCTCCTGCTCATACTACGCCAAAACATGGCGGTTCATCCCCCACCGCCGGGACCTTCCTCCCGGAAATGCACACGCAACCTCAGCAAAGCCTTGTGATGGGTACTCCGGATGGTTTGCGCATCGACAGACAGCAGCCGTGCAACTTCCATGACATCGCGCTCCTCGTCGTAGAGGTACTTCAGGACAAGAATCTGACGGGCCGTCAGGAGGCCATCGGGGATCCTGAGTTTTTCCACATGGCGATCCTCGACCCCCAGAAAAGCCTCCGGGACGTCATCGATCGGCTCGGTGGCCTGGCGCCTGCGCCGCAGATGGTCGATGGCGCAGGATCGCGATACCACGGAGAGCCAGGTCGGCAAGCCGGCGCGGGCCGGATCGTAGGTTTTCAACAGCCTGAAGTCCTGGGCGCACAGGCGGACGAAGACGTCCTGAGCGGCGTCCATGACATCCTCCTCGCTCAGCCGGTAGGCGCTGAGGGTCCGGCGGACGACGGCGTTGATCAAAGGCGCGGCGGCAATCACGAACGCATCCCATGTGCGCTTGTCGCCTCTGGTGAGTGCCTGCAGATCGATCTGGTTCAGTTCAGCCACGCCCACGATCTTTCCGCCGGTCCGCCCTGCAGTTTAACAGGCTTTGTGGCCAAATGAGGCCCCGCTACAGTTCTCCTACCATTTGAGGAGCATCGATGAGCGAATCGCTGACACGGCAACTGAAATTCACCAAGCATGCGGTTCGCGGCAAGGGTGTGGTCGTCGCCCAGAACGTGAAGGCGGCCGAAGTCGGCGCCTCGATCCTGCGCAAGGGCGGCAACGCCATCGACGCGGCGGTCGCCACCGGCATGGCGATCGGCGCCCTCGAACCCTGGATGAGCGGTATCGGCGGCGTCGGCTTCATGACCATCTGGAGCGCCAAGGAGGGCCGCGCCTGGACGGTCGACTACGGTCCGGTCTCCGCGAAGAAGCTAGATCCGTCGGTCTACGAGATCGTAGGCCCCGGCCCGGCCAATCCCTTCGCCTGGCCCGACATCAAGGAGCAGCGCAACGAGGTCGGCTACCATTCGATCGCCGTGCCCGGCATGGTCGCGGGCCTCGCCAAGGCGCTGGAACGCTTCGGCACGGTTGCCTGGAAGGACGTGCTCCAGCCCGGGGTCGAGCTTGCCCAGCGCGGCATGGAACTCGACTGGTACATGCAGGTGATGATCGCCAACGGCGCGAGGCACCTCGAGAAGTACCCCGCCTCCAAGGCCAGCTACCTGTGCGACGACGGCCGCGTGCCGGCGAGCGACTGGGCCGGCACCCGGCGCTACATCAAGCTCGGCAACCTCGGCGAAACGATGCGACGTCTCGCCGAAGGCGGCCCGCGCGAATACTACGAAGGCAGTCTCGCGCGCGACATTGCCGCCGACCTGCAGGCCGGCGGCTCGGCCATCTCCTACGACGATCTCGCGAGCTACGAGGCCAGGATCGTCGACCCTCTCGCCTTCGAGCACAATGGCGTCACCATCAACGTCGCGGGCGGCCTGACGGCCGGTCCGACCCTGCGCCGCGCCATCGAACTCGCGGGCGCCGCCACCAGGGGCAAGGGTGCGCCCGGCGCCGAGTTCTTCGCGGCCATCGCCGAGGGCATGCACAGGGCCTACGACGAGCGGCTGAAGACGCTGGGCGACAAGCCGACCGACACCTGCACGACGCATTTCTGCGCCGCCGATACCGAGGGAAACATGGTGGCGCTGACCCAGACTCTGATGAGCCTGTTCGGCTCCTGCGTGATGCTGCCCAAGACCGGCATCACCATGAACAACGGCATGTTGTGGTTCGATCCGGAGCCCAACCGGCCGAACTCGATCGCGCCGGGCAAGAAGCCGCTTTGCAACATCTGCCCGGTCGTCGTGGTGAAGGACGGCCAGCCCTGGTTCTGCATCGGCGCTTCCGGCGGGCGGCGAATCGTGCCGGCCGTGTCCCAGCTCTCGCTGATGATGATCGACCGCGGCATGGACGTGGAAGCGGCCTTCCATCAGCCGCGGGTAGACATTTCCGGCGTCGGGCCGATCCGGGTGAATCGCGACCTGCCCGACGACGTGAAGAAGGCGATCGCGGCCAGGCTGCCGATGGTCGAGGTCGACAACCCGGTTTCACCGCTGGGCTTCGCCAACCCGTCCTGCATCGTGCGCGATCCCAGGACGGGTGAACTCACCGGTATGAACGAGGTCATGTCGCCCTGGGCGGGCGGCGCGGCGCAGTAGTCCCGGTCCTCCCTCCCGCCGGCACCCCGTCGGCGGGAGGAGGAATTTCCGGGCCTGCCCCGATTGTTCAGCGATGCCCGGGCGGCTGGGAGATGCGATCGACGATGGCGATGCCCACGGCCGACAGGATGAACAGTGCGTGGATGATCGACTGCCACATGATGGCGGCTTCGGTAGAGGCGGCATCCGGCTTGCCGAGGCTGCCGGCCTCGATGAACGTCCGCAGCAGGTGGATCGACGAGATTCCGATGATCGCCATCGCCAGCTTGATCTTGAGGACGCTCGCGTTGACGTGGCTCAGCCATTCCGGTTGGTCGGGATGGCGGTCCAATTCCATGCGAGACACGAAGGTCTCGTAGCCGCCCACGATGACCATGATCAGCAGGTTGGAGATCATGACCACGTCGATCAGGCCCAGGACGATCAGCATGGCCTGCAGTTCGGTCACGCTCGGGCTTTCGACGACGAGGTGCAGGAGTTCCTTAAGGAACAGGAAAACATAGACGACCTGCGCCACGATCAGGCCGAGATAGAGCGGAAGCTGGAGCCATCGTGACGCGAAGATGAACCGGGGGATCGGCCGCAGGCCGCGGGGGTCACGTACGGGTTTGGAACGCGCTTCTTCGGTCGCCATGGGAGCCCTCTTCGGAGTGTCGGGAGCGGGCATTTGCCCTATCCCGCCGCCGCTTGCAACCGGTGTGCGGTTACACTCCCAAGCCGGCCTGATCCTTGTCGAGGGCCAGCAAGGCGGAGAGTTCGTCTGGGTCGACAGGCACGACCTGACGGGTCTGGCCGGGCACCGGGGCCGCCGGAAGGTGGAGCATGGTCGCCGTCCGCAGATAGGCGCCGAAGCTCAAGCCCTCGAGGGGCTCCTCCTCGGTCACGACCCGATAGGTGCCGGCAGGTTGCAGCCCATCCACTACCGAGAGCGTGAACGGACGGGTGAACGTTACAGACGTAAGCGTCGTGCGCGTGGACATGGTCCCTCCTGGCGCAAGACTTCGCGGGACGCTGCGCAGCCGCCCATTTGCATATGGGGCGGTGGCCCAGGATTGTCAGGAGCGGCGGCGGATTAATCGACCGTGTCAGCCTGCCGCCGCAGCGGCAGGCACGTTCGCGGGCACCGGGACCGGGGGCAGTCCCTCCCCTCCCGGGTCGTTGGACGCCGCGCCGGTGTGGACCACGACGTTGGCGCCTTCCTTCGCAAACTCGAAGCCGAGCGCCGGGAAGGTGCTGAACATGCGTTTCAGGGCCTCGCGCTGGATTGCCGCCGGATTGCCCGGCTTGGCCGTGAACTTGAACCGCACCACGATGGCATTGCCGGCGATGTCGGCGACACCCTGCATCTTGAAGGGCGCCAGGATCTGGTCGGCGATGGCCGGCATCTCCATCATGTCGGCGCCGATCTTCTTCGATGCCTTGCGCAGCTTCTCGATGTCCGTGTCGCGGGCAAAGCGCAGGTTGAACTTGGTCGTGATCCAGTCACGGCTGAAATTCGTGATCTGGCCGAGCTGGCCGAACGGGATCGTATGCACCTGGCCGTTCTGATGGCGCAGCTTGATCGAGCGCAGGGTGAAGCCTTCCACCGTACCCTTGGCCTTGCCGCAGTCGATGTACTCGCCGACGCGGAACGCATCGTCCGACAGGTAGAACAGGCCAGACACGATGTCCTTCACCAGAGTCTGGCTGCCGAAGGAGATCGCGATGCCGAAAACCGAGGCGCCGGCGATCAGCGGCGTGATGTTGACGCCGAAATCCTGCAGCGCGACCATCACGGCGATGAGAATGATCAGTACGGCCGCGGTGCGCCGCATCAGCGGCATCATAGTGCTGATCCGTGAGGCCGGTCCGGCAGCCGCATCCCCGTCGGCGATCGCCTGCGCGGCATCCTTGCTCTTCGGCCCCATATAGGGCTCGGTCATGTACTTGAAGAGCTCCCACGCGACGAAGGCCACGAACAGCGTGGCGCCGGCCGTGCGCGAAGAACTCGTGAGCTGCTCCCATTCGCTGACGTTCACCAACCCCAGCACGTTCACGACCCAGCTTTCGGCGACCATCACCGCGACGGCGATGAGAACGGCAACGCGTATGCAGCGCGCCACCACATCAGGCAGCTTCGGCGCCGAACTGGCCGGCGTCAGGCCGGCGAGCTGGGAATCGAGACGGCGCACGAAGGCCTGCATCAGCGTCTCGAAGATCAGCACGCCAATGACCAGGTTCAACGTCAGAACCATTGCCGAGCCGACATGCACGGCCCCGGAGACGGCCCCGTAAATGAGCGTCACGCCCAGGGCGATGAAGAACAAGGGGGCAATGGGGATCCACCGGCGGCCCAGGCCGCCGATCACAGGCGCAAGCTCTCCCAACCCACCGAACCATTGCCGCGCGGCGACACGCGACCTGTAGGCCAGCCACAGGAACGTCGCGAGGTAGATGAGGCCCCCCAGGACCTGGAAGGCCGCGATGGCATCCGCCGGTGTGCGAATGGCGATCAGGATCTGCCCGAGGATACGCATGAGGACGATGACCAGCATCACCACGGAGATCCGCAGGTACATGCCCTTTGCCTCACGATCGTCGACCGCACAGAGCCGCGCGTTCGCCAGGTCGGGCTGCAGGAAGACGCGGAACAGCAGCATATAGAGCCGCCAGGAGAAGATGCCGGCCAGCACGGCCGCGGCCAGCCTGTCCTGCCCGGTGGTGCCGGTGAACCAGGCCCCGGTGGCAGCATTGCAGATCAGCCAGACGGCAAGCACGCCCAGCCCATCCAGAACAGCAAGGCCCGCAAGATAGGCGATCGACCGCACGCCGAGTTCGGGCCCGGTATTGGCCGCCAGCCTCTCCCTGAACCGGTGAAGCAGGAGGCGCAGGATGGCCTCAGCAGCAACGGCGACCACGCCCACGGCGAAGAGAAGCAGGAGGAACGTCGACGCGCCCCGTCCACCCGCCGCCTGCTGGTCGAGAAGACGTGGAATGCGTGCGAGCTCGGTGCCGAGCGTGGGAATCGCGTTGGCGACCTTCACCGTGCCATCGATGAAGGCGACAAACGGATCCGGCCCCGTCTTCGGTTCGACCCTTATGATCTTGGGCGGCGGCGGCGCCTTGGACTTCGACTTCGATTCGGCCGCGGCGGGGGCCGGAGCAGGCACGGCGGCCGGCGCATGTGTGCCCTCAGCCTTAAGCTTCTCGGAAACGGAATTGCTGATCGCGTCGACCAGAGAGTCGAACTGCTGCTGCGAGAGCCCGGCAGGCGGCGTAGCCGGTATCTGTGCCTGAACCGAAACAGCCAGTCCGAGGACCAGCGACAGCATCAGAGCGAGCGAGCGAAGAGCGTTCACGATCTAGAATCCTTCCGTGAGCCGGCCATCGATCGAAGCAGGCACTCCCGCCTTTTACAATACTTTTCGCGCAACACCTCTTCCAAACTCTTGAACGGAGGGAATGCTACCTTGAAGTTGCTCGATACCAGAGACGCATCGCAACGCGGGTGCGCGATCGCAAAAGGTTGCTATCATGCATCCACGACAACTTGCGGAGGAACAATGCGTGCGCTGATTGCTGTGTTGCTTTTGGGATTGGTATCGGCTTGCGCGACGGTACCCATGGCGTCGTCGGATCTCGATGCCGCTGGCAAGCAGTTCTCGCCTCCCCCGCCCGGCAAGGGTTCGCTGTACATCTATCGAGAATCGATTTTCGGTGCGGCGGTATCCGTTTCGGTGACCATGGGACAGCGCGCCTTGGGTGCGCTTGTTTCGGATACATGGTTCCAACTCGATGTCGATCCGGGTCAATACGACATTCGCTGCACCGGTGGCGAGGGCGCCGACTCGAAGATCGTCGCCATTGCAAGTGGCGAGACACGCTACGTCGAGGTCGCAATCCGGATGGGACTCCTCCAGCCGCGCTGCGCGGTTTTCGAGGTGATGCCAGACCAAGGCCGACAGGCTGTTCTGGGCGGCAAGCGTGCAGCGGTGATCCAATAGGATCCCGCCCTAACAGCTTCAGCTAGGCCGAGCGATTCTCCTGCGTGCGGAAGGCGCGGTCAGACACCGGGCACACCGACCCTCATCTGGAAGATGCTGCCGCACGTCTTGCGCCAAGCTGCCGGCACCGACCGGGGCGAAGGTGACGCGGTCCTTCTTCGCCAGCGCAATCAGTTCCTGCAAGTTCTTCACGGGCAAGGACGGTGGTACCAGCACCACCAACGGCGCGGTGGTGAGCGTCGTGACGCCCGTGAAGTCGCCCAATGTGTCGTCCGGAAGCTGCTTCTTCAGCGTCGAGTTCACCGGATGGCTGGGATAGACCATGAGCAACGTGTAACCGTCCGGCGACGCGCGGGCCGCCACTTCGGTGCCGATGATGCCACTCGCCCCGGGCCGATTGTCGATCATCACAGGCTGCCCCGGAAGCCCAGAGGGGCGCGCGCCCACGATGCGGGAGACGATGTCGGTAATGCCACCCGCTCCGGTCGGCACGGCGATGCGTATCGGTTTGGAGGGATTAGGTCTGTGCCCGTGCCCCCGACGCGGCGAGACCGCAAGCGCCAAAAGACAAGAGTGCCGCGCCAGCGGCGCGTCTCGACATTATCATCCGACGTTTCCTTCCCTGTTTCTTGTCCGGCGAGGCTAGGAAGCCGATTCAAGTACGGTCAAGCCGACGCTTCTGCCCCGTGGTGCGGCCTCGCCATCAAGCGAGTAGCTCTTCACATTTTCCCTCGCGTCGAGGAACCGCTTCGCGGGCTGCCATGGAAAATGAACAACTGGAACGGGTGAATCGGGCGCTCGCCCCCTGGATGCCGGCGTGTCGGATACACCGTCACCTCGTGATGGCCCTCATCGGGCTCGGCATGATCCCGTTGTTTCGCCCGGACATGCACATGGAGCTCCTGCTTCTCGCCTGGCTCCTGCTCCCCTTCACTTCGCCCCGGGTCAGGGCCACCGTCGCGCGCTGGTTCGGGCGCTGACTACGCCAGGTCCATCTCCCGGTAGCCGTCCGCGGCGACCTCGTCGCAACGGTCGCGATAGGCGGGCGCGCTGCCGCTGTAGCGCGAGATGCGCCTCGTCTGCTTGCCCTCGACATTGGTATTCACGCCGGTGAACCACGAATTGACGTCATTCGACAGCAGTCCAACCGACGCTTCGTGGACCGTCTTCATCCAGTCCTTCACCCCTTCGGCCCGGGCGTCGATGCGGGTCAGGCCGCGGTCGTGCATGAAGCGCAGCAGGTCGGTCACCCACTCGACATTGTATTCGATGCTGCGCGGAATGTTGCCAAGCGCCGTGTGCGGCCCGAGCAGCATCAGCATGTTGGGGAAGCCTTCGACCGACATGCCCACGAAGGTCTCCGCGCCCTCCGCCCACTTGTCCTTCAGCCTCTTGCCGCCGACGCCGCGGATGTCGATGCGGTCGAAGGCGCCGGTCAAGGCGTCGAACCCCGTGGCGTAGATGATCATGTCGAAGTCATGGTCGCGCGCACTGGTACGAATGCCGGTCGGTGTGATCCCCTCGATCGGCGTCTCGGTGAGATCGACCAGCTCGACGTTGGGCTGATTGTAGACCTCGTAATACCGGGTCTCGAGCGGCACCCGTCGGGTGCCGAAGCCGTGATTCTTCGGAATGAGCGTCTCGGCGACCTTGGGGTCCCGCACACGACTCCTGATCTTGCGGGCGACGAAATCGGAGATCAGCGCGTTAGCGTCCTTGTTGGTCAGGATGTCGTTGAAATTGCCGACCCAGATCCCGAATCCGGGTTCGCCGTAGAGCTTCTCGAAGAAGGCCTCGCGCTCCTCCGGCGTCACGTCGAAGGTGCCGCGGGGATCGGCGGTGTGCAGGAAACAGGCGAAGGTTTCCTCGCAGCGCCGGAAAATGTCCGGATAGTCGGACCGGATGCGCGCCATCTCCGCGGCATCGATCTTGCGGTTGTGCAGCGGCGCGCACCAGTTGGGCGTGCGCTGGAACACCGTCAGGTGCTTCGCGGTCTTCGCGACTTCCTGGATGGTCTGCACGCCGGTCGCGCCGGTGCCGATCACGGCCACCCTCTTGCCTTCGAAACTCACCGGCTCATGCGGCCAGCGCGCGGTGTGGCAGCTCTGCCCCTTGAACGAGTCGACGCCCTCGATCCGCGGCATCGTAAAGGCAGAAAGCGGCCCGATCGCGGTGATCAGGAAGCGCGCGGTGGACTGGCGGCCATCCTCCAGCGTCACCTGCCAACTCCGGCTTTCCTCGTGCCAGTGGGCAGACACAACCTTGCTGTGGAACTGTATGTCGCGGCGCAGATCGAACTTGTCGGCGACATGGTTGAGATAGCGAAGCGTCTCGGGCTGCGGCGAGAAATGCTCGGTCCAGTCCCACTCGTCCAGCAGCTCCTGGGAGAAGGAGTAGCCGTAGGAATAGCTCTCCGAGTCGAAGCGAGCCCCCGGATACCGGTTCCAGTACCAGGTACCACCCACGCCCGTTCCAGACTCGAAGACTCGGACTTTCAGGCCGAGCTCGCGAAGCCGGTAGAGCTGGAAGAGGCCGGACATGCCGGCGCCGATGATGATGGCGTCGAAATCGGGGAGCTGGTCGGAGGACATGCGATACCCTAGCGGCGAGTGTGGCCCGTCTGCAACGCATCGCCACCGCACAGCGGCCCAGGCGCCTCGGACGCAACCGATTGCTACCGCTCCCGTTGCGGCGCATCTACTGCAGGCAAAGGAGCCGCCATGATCAAGTCTATCGTTCTCGTAACGCTTGTCGGCGCCGTCGTCGCGGGCTGCTCGGTCCGCAGCGAACGTGTCGTGGAGGTTCCGGCCTCGACGACGACCCAGCGCACAACGACCGTCTCGTCCGATCCCTATACCCCGACGACGACGACCACGACCTATACGACGCCCACTCGCTAGCTTTGGCTGACGACGGCGCGGCTTACCGGATCGCGGCGAGCCGCGCCTTCACTTTTTCCAGATAGAGCTCGCGCGACCTCTGGCTCGAATGATCCATGTCATAATGGGCCAGCCAGAAGGTCGACACGCGCCTGGCACACATCGGCTGAAGGCCACGCCTGAAGACCTTTCGCCCCGGATCGCCGGCGTAGAGGCAGACGATCCACCACGGCGTGCCGAAGGTGGTTACGACCCCCAGCAGCCTGATGTTGTGGAGGTTCGGCTCGAGGTGGTTGTCCTTGGCATCGTAGACGAAGGCAGTGCCCGGCCCCCAGACCCGATCGAAATAGCCCTTCAGCATGGCCGGCATCGAAAACCACCAATGTGGAAAGCAGAAGACGACGCCTTCGACGCTGGTCAGTGTTTCGACGTACCGGGCGACGGCCGAATCGTCATAGCCGTTTCCCATGTAGGTCCGGCGCTCGGCTTCGGTCATCGCGGGCTGGAAGCCCTCGCGATAGAGGTCGGTTGCCACCACGTCGTGGCCGTTGTTCCGCAACGTCTCCACGATCACGCGGAAAAGCGCGTGGTTGAAGCTGTCTTCGAGCGGATGGCAGTGAATGACCTGAATACGCATGACGACGTTCTCCCGGCCTACCGCCCCGGACAGGTCCCGGCATAGTAGGCATCGGCGGCGCAAGAGTTGCCATTCGGAAGCGTGCAGGTGCCCTGCTCCGGGTTTGCGCCGGGTGCCGAGACGACGGCATACCGTCCGCCGGTGATGGCGCAGTAGCGCCCCGCCGGGGTGGCAAAGCCGGTCACGCGCAGGCCCGTCCTCGGACACTCACCTCTCAGCAGCGCCCATTCCTCGCACTGGTAGTTGTCCGCAAAGAAGCAGACACCGAATTCAGCCCCGTCAGGCCGTCGTTCGATAGTCAGCCTGCCGCCCTGCTGCGCGCAATTCACCGACGCCGGATTCGCCAACTGCGGCTGCGCCCCGGCGCCCGCCGCCCACAGGAGAACGAATACTGAAACGAATATCCGGTACATGCAGGCCTCCTGTCACACCCTATACGAAGCGGTGCATTGCGTCCGCCACCGGTCCGGGGCCAGACTGCGGATGAATTCGACATGAGCGCGCCTTCGCCCCCTCTCCCCGACGACAGGATCAAGCGCCTGCTGCCCTGGCTGGTCGCCGTTGCGTTCTTCATGCAGTCGCTCGACACGACCATCCTGAACACGGCGGTGCCGGCCATCGCCCTGGCGATGGACGTGACACCCCTCAACGTGAAGTCGGTGCTGGCGAGCTATACGCTGAGCCTCGCGGTCTTCATTCCGGTGAGCGGATGGCTGGCCGACCGCTTCGGGACGCGGCGGGTCTTCGTGGCGGCGATCGCATTCTTCTGCTTCGGATCGCTACTCTGCGGCCTCTCGACCAGCATCGAGATGCTGGTGGCCTGCCGTGTCCTCCAGGGAGTGGGCGGCGCCATGATGATGCCGGTCGGCCGCATGACGCTCGCTCGCACCTACGGCAAGGCCGATCTGGTCAGGGCCATGAGCTTCGTGGCCATCCCGAGTCTGATCGGCCCGATGATCGGGCCGGTGGCAGGCGGCGCCATCGTCCACTGGCTGCACTGGAGCCTCGTCTTCTTCGTCAACATCCCGGTCGGGCTGGTGGGACTCTACTTCGTTGGCCGCTACCTGCCGGACTATCGCGAGGAAAAGACCCATCCGCTGGACGTTCTGGGCCTGGTCCTGTTCGGTGGCGGGATCGCGCTCCTCTCGTATGTGCTGGAGGTGTTCGGCGACAACGAGCTCACCGGCCAGGAAGCGGTCGTCCTGCTCGCGGTCGCGGCGGTGCTGCTCGCGGGCTACGGTATTCGCGCCACGCTGACGGCCTTCCCGCTGCTGAACCTCGGCCTGTTCCGGATCCGCACCTTCAGGGCGGCCGTGAACGGCGGGTTCTTCACCCGGTTGGGCCTGGGCGGCATCCCGTTCCTGTTTCCCCTGCTCTACCAGATCGGGCTCGGCTTCTCGCCGATCCAGTCGGGCCTGCTGGTCCTGCCCCAGGCCATCGCCTCGATCGGGCTCAAGAGCTTCATGCCGGCAATCCTGGCCCGCTTCGGCTATCGCAACGTGCTGGTCTTCAACACGATCGTCGTCGGCCTGCTCATCATGTCCTTTGCCACGGTGGGCGCGGAGACCCCGATCTGGCGCATCGTGTTGCAGGCCTTCGTGCTCGGCCTGTTCACGTCAATGCAGTACACCAGCATGAACACGCTGGTTTATGCCGACGTTTCCGGACCGCAGACGAGCGGCGCCAGTACGATCGCATCCACCGGTCAGCAGCTCTCGATCAGTTTCGGCGTGGCCGGCGCTTCCCTGATCGCCGCGATGTTCGTACCGGCCGAGATGCACTCCCATGCCGGCTCGATGATCTACGGCGTGCAGCGGGCCTTTCTGATCCTGGGCGTCATGACGATCGCATCATCCGTCGTGTTCATGGAGCTGAAGGCCGATGACGGCGGCGACATCAGCAAGCACGACAGGTCTGCCGACCACCCGCACGAGCATTAGTTGAGGCGCCAGATGGCGATGTTCAGGGCCGTCGCGAAGGCGATCCAAGCCAGATAGGGCACCAGTAGCATCGCCGCGAGACCGTCGATTCGCCGGAACATGAGCACCGTCGCGACCACCAGCAGGTCGAGCACGAGGATCACCGCAACCGCGAGCCCGGGGTCGCGGAGCCCGAAGAAGGCGACGCTCCAGCCCAGGTTGACCGCAAGCTGCAAGGCAAAGACAGCCAGGGGGCCACGGGCGGTATCCCGGTCGGCCGCGCGCCAGACCCGCCAGGCCGCGACGCCCATCATGACGTAGAGCGCGGTCCAGACCGGGCCGAATATCCAGTTGGGTGGATTGAACGATGGCTTGGCGAGTGTCGAATACCAGGTCGTCACGCTGGTGTTGGTCACCGCGCCGCCCAACCCACCGATGCCGAGGCAAATGCCGATGAAGAGCACGAGGGCAAGGATGTCCTTGCCGGTGCCGAGGTCACTACGCTTGCTGCTCATGACAGGAGACTCGCTCCGACGTTTATGGTGAGGGCGAGGATCGCCGTATTGAATACGAAGGAAACGATACCGTGGACGAGGGTGATGCGCCGCATCGCGGGCGAAACCGTGCCGACATCCCCGGTCTGGGCCGCGCAGCCGATCACGAACGCGTAGTAGAGGAAGTCGCCGTAGTCCGGCGGGCGGTCGCCCGGGAATTCCAGGCCGCCCGGCCCGTCATCGTCCGGCCGGTAGTAGATGTTGGCGTAGTGCAGGGTGAACACGAGATGTGTGAACGTCCACGAGAGGGCTATGGTTGCACCCGTCAGCACGAGGGCATGCCAAAGGGGACCGTGCGGCGACTTGAGAACGGCCAGCTCCGAGAAGATCGTGGCAAAGCTTGCGCTGGCGCTCACGATCACCACCAGAAGAATCACCCAGTCGCCTTCGTCGTAGTACGCGGCCCGTGCGTAGCAGGTTTCCACTGTGGACTTGGCGATCATGCTCAGCGTCATGACGATGTAGGCCAGGGCCGTCAGGTTCCAGGCGAGCAGCCCCCTCGTTTCGATTCTGATGTCCTGCGGGAGGAGCAGGAACAGCACGAGACCCGCAGCCAGCGCGATCAGCAGCCTCGTGCGGGCATGGACGAAGCGGCGAAAGCCGCGGGGCGGGATGGTCGACTCTGTCATGCTGGTTCCATACCGCACTCTGGCATCTCGGCGGCGGACGGCAATCGCTGTAAAGTCCCGGCATGTTGTTCGACGCGATGGATCTCGCCGCTACCTTCGTATTCGCCATCAGTGGCGCCACGCGGGGCGTGCGCAAGCAGCTGGATTTGTTCGGGGTGCTGGTCGTCGCCTGGCTGGCCGGGGTCGCCGGCGGTCTGGCGCGCGACCTGCTGATCGGGGCCGTGCCGCCGGCAGCGATCGTGGATTGGCGCTATCTCGCGGCGACGGCGGCAGCGGGCCTGCTGGGGTTCTTCGCATCGGACGTGATCGACCGGTTGCGCACGCCGGTTCTCCTGTTCGACGCCGCCGGCCTCTGCCTGTTCGCCGTCACCGGCACCGAGAAGGCCCTGCTCTACGGCCTCAGCCCCCTGATGGCGGCCATGCTGGGCACAGTGACCTGCATCGGCGGCGGCGTGGCGCGCGACCTGCTCACCCTCCAGGTCCCGACGGTCCTGCGCTCGGAGCTCTACGCCGTGGCAGCCCTCGCGGGCGCGGGCACGATCTCCCTCGGATACTGGGCGGGCTGGCCCATGCTCCCGACGGCCCTGGCGGGCGCCGGCATCTGCCTGTTCCTTCGGCTGATGTCGATCTACCGGGGGTGGCGCCTGCCCGTTGCGGTAACGCGTCATAAGTTTCATCCGGAAACTGACTAATTTTACGCCTTCTTCTCGCCAGAATGCCTGCCGCGCCCTTGCCGGTCCCGTGCATGGAGGCTAAACACACGGCCGTCATTTTGTCGCAAGCGGCGTGGGGGAAAAAAGCAGCATGGCGACGAAGAAGAAGGCCAAGTCGACTGAAACTGCGCCCGCAGCCAAGGCCAGCAAGAAGTTGACCGAAAAGGCGAAATCGGACCGCGCCAGCGGCACGCCGGAAGCGCGCGACACTGCCCGTCTCCTTCTGGAGATCGAGGCCATCCATTGCCGCCCGGACAACCCGTACATCTTCACCTCGGGCCGGGCGAGCCCGGTCTACATCGACTGCCGCAAGATCATTTCCTTCCCGGAGGCCCGGGCCAAGATCATGGCCCACGCCCACAAGATGATCGAAAAGACCATCGGCTGGAACAAGATCGACGTGGTGGCCGGCGGTGAGACCGCGGGCATCCCCTTCGCCGCCTTCCTGGCTGCCCTTTCCAAGAAGCCGATGATCTACGTGCGCAAGCAGCCCAAGGGATTCGGACGGATGGCGCAGATCGAGGGCGAGTTGAAGCCCGGCAAGCGCGTCCTGCTGGTCGAGGACCTCGCGACCGACGGCGGCAGCAAGCTGGTGTTCATCGAGGCCCTGAAGAAGGCCGAGGCGAAGGTCACGGACTGTTTCGTGGTCTTCCACTACGGCATCTTCCCGCAGAGCATCGAGATGCTGGCCGCGGCCGGCGTAAAGCTGCATGCGCTGGCCACCTGGTGGGACGCGCTGGAAGCGGCCGAAAAGCACAAGTATTTCGACGAGATGGGCCTGACCGAGACCCGCGCCTTCCTCGAGGCCCCCGAGAAGTGGTCGGCCAGCCATGGCGGCCGCCCGCCGTCGCGCGCGCTGGGCCGCTAGCCACCTCTTTGCTACGGTGCGGCGGACATGATCCGCCGCCTCCTCTCGACCGTCCTGGCGCTTGGCGCCCTCGCCTCTCCTGCCGCCGTCATGGCGCAGGCCAAGGACGAACTCGTCGTCGCCATGACGCAGATGCCGGGCACCTGGAACCCCATCATCAGTTCCATGCTGGCCAAGTCGCTGATCGCCAACATGACGGCGCGACCGGTCACGGCCTACGACGCCGACTGGAAGCTCGTCTGCCTAGTCTGCACCGAGCTGCCCACCATCGAAAATGGCAAGGCTCGCGTGGTTGATCTTGCCGATGGCAAGAAAGGCATGGAGATCGATGTCGAGCTGCGCGACATGCGCTGGGGCGACGGCACCCCCGTGTCCGCCAAGGACGTGGCCTTCACCCTGGAGGTCGGACAGCACCCCCTGTCGGGAGTCGCTTCGTCAGAGGGTTACAAACGGATCATCAAGCTCGACATGAAGGACGACCGTCGCTTCACCATGACGATCGACCGCGTCACCTTCGACTACAACAGCATCGGCCTGCAGTTACTGCCGGCGCACATCGAGAAGCCGATCTTCGACGCCAATCCGGCCGAGTATCGCAACAAGACCGCGTACGATACGCAATCCACCAATCCCGGCCTCGCCTTCGGTCCCTTCCGCCTCACCGAGATCGTGCCCGGCAGCCGGGTCGTCCTGGAGCAGAACCCGACCTGGACCGGCCAGAAGCCGCATTTCAAGCGCATCACGGTGCGCATCATCGAGAACACTGCAGCGCTGGAAGCCAATCTCCTGTCGGGCAGTGTCGACTACGTGCTGGGCGAACTCGGCCTGTCGCTCGACCAGGCCATCGCCTTCGAGAAGCGCCACAAGGACAAGTACAACGTCGTCTACAAGCCGGCGCTGATCTGGGAACACATCGACGTCAACCTCGACAACAAGCTGCTGGCCGACCGGCGCGTCCGGCAGGCCATGCTGCTGGCCATCGACCGCAAGGCGATCTCGGAGAAACTGTTCGAGGGCAAGCAGCCCATCGCCCATGGCGGGATCAGCGAGCTCGACCCGATGTTCAGCCCGGCAGCCCGCCAGTATGGTTACGATCCCACGGCGGCCCGCAAGCTGCTGGACGAGGCGGGATTCTCGACCTTCCGCAACAACGTTCGCCACAATGTGGCCGGCGAGAAGCTGTCCATCGAGCTGGGCACCACCGCCGGCAATCGGGTGCGCGAGCTGGTGGCGCAGGTGATCCAGAGCCAGCTCCGGCAGGTCGGCATCGAGGTGCGTCTCAAGGCCGAGACGCCGCGCATCTTCTTCGACGCGATGGGCAAGCGGACTTACAGCGGCCTCGGCATGTACGCCTGGGTGCAGCGGCCGGAAGGCGTGCCGCGCTCGTCGCTTCATTCCAAGGAGATCCCTTCGGCTGCCAACGGCTGGAGCGGGCAGAACTATCCGGGCTACGCGAACCCTGAGATGGACGCGGCACTCGACGCCGCCGAACGAGAACTTGACGTCGTCAAGCGGCGCGCCTTGTTCGCCGAAATCCAGAAGCTGGCGGCCGACGACCTGCCCTCCCTGCCACTGTTCTTCCGGGTCGATCCGTTCGTGATCCCCAAACCACTCAAGGGCGTGACGCCGACCGGCACGCTCAACAGCTCGACCTTGTGGGTCGAGCAATGGCGCTGGGAAAACTAGATGCCGGCAAGATTACCGGATGAGGGCATGACCCGCTATTTCGTGGCGCGCGGCGTCCAGACCGCGGTCACCCTCCTCCTGATGAGCCTCGTCGTCTATCTGCTGATCGGCCTGATGCCGGGCGATCCGATCGACATGATGATCTCGGGCGACCCGACCATGACCAGCCAGGACGCCGCCCGCCTGCGCGCTGCCTACGGTCTCGACAAGCCGCTGTTCGAGCGATACCTCGCCTGGCTGCTGCAGGCGCTGCAGGGCAACTTCGGCTACTCGCGCTCCTTCGGACAGCCGGTGCTGACGGTGCTGTGGCCGCGCCTTCTCAATACGCTGCTGCTGGCCGGCCTTGCCTTCGTGATCTCGGTGGCAATCGCCCTGCCACTCGGCATGTGGGCGGCCGCCCATCCGCGCAGCCGCGCCGACTACCTGATCAACCTCCTGTGCTTCGGCGGCATCTCCGCGCCGCCCTTCTGGCTGGCGCTGCTGCTGATCACCCTGTTCGCCGTGAAGCTGGGCTGGCTGCCGGCCGGCGGCATGGCCGACATTCGTGCCGGCACGCCCTGGACGACCGCCCTGGCCGAGCAGGTGCGCCATCTGGCGCTGCCGGTCCTGACGCTGACCCTCGTCCAGCTCGGCGGCTACACCCGCTTCATGCGCGGCGCGATGATCGAGGCGTTGCGCCAGGACTATGTACGGACGGCCCGCGCCAAGGGGGCCCCCGAACGCACCGTGCTGTGGCGGCACGCCTTCGCCAATGCGCTGTCCCCGGTCCTGACGATTCTCGCCCTCTCGTTCGGTGGGCTCGTCTCGGGGGCGCTGATCACCGAGACGATGTTCGCCTGGCCTGGCATGGGCAAGGCGATCTACCAGGCCATTCTCGAGAACGACTACAATCTGGCGCTCGTCGGCCTTCTGGTGGCGACCGCCGCCACCATCGGGGGCAACCTGCTGGCCGACCTCGCCTATGCCTGGGTCGACCCGCGCGTCTCGCTGGCGGAGGCCACGCCATGACGGCGGCCTCCCTCCAGCCGACGGCCTGGCGTCGCATGCTGCGCCATCGGCTGGCCTGGATATCTCTGGCGTTCCTGGCGGCCCTGCTGGTGCTCGCCCTGGCGGCGCCCCTGCTGGCCGCCCTGCGCGGCATCGATCCGACCGAGACCGATCTCTTCCGCCGCTTCGAAGGTCCCTCCGCCCGCCATTGGCTGGGCACCGACGATCTCGGGCGCGATCTCTTTCAGCGCCTGCTCGATGGCGGCCGCGTCTCGCTGCTGGTGGGCATCTCGGGAGCGGTCCTGTCGGCCATTCTCGGCGCCTTCATCGGCGTGCTGGCGGGATATCTCGGCGGGCGGCTCGACGCCTTCCTGATGCGCCTCACCGACGGCGTGATCTCGCTGCCTCTGCTGCCG
>JBILYJ010000267.1:0-6997 GCA_044377795.1 Reyranella sp.
GGCGTGCACGAACAGCGCCGCGGTCCCCTTGGGCAGCCCCGATGCGCCGACGCCCGCCAGCCAGTCGACCTGGAAGCCCGAGCCGCAATAGCCCTCGACCCCATGCGTGGACGAGATCGTGACCATGACCTTCGAGGCGTCGGCCGGCCCGATCCAGGCCACGTCGGTCGACAGCGCCTCGCCCTTCGGTCCCTTGGTCGGATTGTCGTAGCGGAAGGTCTGGGCGTTCGCGAGCCGGGCGGCGGCCAGGAACTTGTCGCGCGCCTCGCTGTAGTCGGCGGCGAAGGAGGCAATGTTGTTCATGTCAGGTCCCGGGGTCAGGTCCGCAGGGTCAGGCCGCCATCGACCACCAGCTCGTGGCCGGTGATGAAGTCGGCATCGTCGGACGCCAGCAGCAGGGCGCCGCGGGCGATGTCGATCGGCTGGCCGAGCCGGCGCAGCGCCGCCTTCTTCTCCCAGACTTCGCGGATCTCCGGCTTGTCGAAGTTGGTCCGCGTCATGCCGCTGTAGATCGCGCCCGGGCAGACATAGTTGGCGGTGATGTTGAACTTGCCGAGCTCGAGCGCCAGCGTACGGGTGAGTCCGCCGACGCCGGCCTTGGAGGCGCAATAGGCCGCCAGGCCGTAGTCCGTGTCGAAGGCCATCACCGAAGCGGTGTTGACGATGCGCGCGCGGCCCTTCTCGCGCGCCCGCAGCTTCAGCGCCGGGATGGCCTCGCGGCACAGACGGAACATGCCGCGCACATTGACGTCGTTCACGCGGTCCCACATTTCGTCGCTCATTTCCTCGACGAAGGCGCGGCCGCTGACCCCGGCATTGTTGAACAGGATGTCGAGCGCCCCGAACCGGTCGAGCGCGGCGGCGACGATCTTCTTCGGTGCATCGTCGCCGGTTATGTCGGCCGCGAAGGCCTCGATGGATTTGTTGCCCGCATGTGCCGTGTCGATCGCCGACTCCGGCCGGTCGACCGCCAGGACCTGGGCCCCCTCCTCGGCAAAGAGCCTGGCCGAGGCCTCCCCGATGCCCGAGGCGGCACCGGTCACGATCGCGATCTTGCCGCTCAGTCTACCCATGCGAGCCTCCATCCGTTCAGGCGACGTCGATGATGACCTTGCCAGTGGCCTTGCGCGACAGCAGCGCGTTCATGGCATCGGCCGCCTTCTCCAGCGGGAAGCGCATGGAGATGTGCGGCTTGAGCTTGCCCTCGCCGTACCAGGCCAGCATCTCGTCGAAGTTCTTGCGCGCCTCGGCCGGCTCGCGGCCGCGCCAGGCACCGTAGAACACGCCGCGCACGTCGCAGCTCTTCAGCAGCGCCAGGTTGGCCGGCAACGAGGGGATGCGGCCCGCCGCGAAGCCCACCACCAGCAGGCGGCCGTACCAGGCGATGCAGCGCACCGATTCGTCGAACGCATCGCCGCCGACCGCGTCGTAGATGATGTCCGCGCCGTTACCGCCGGTCAGTTCCTTGACCTTGTCGCGCATCTTCTCCTTGGCGTAGTTCACGAACATCGTGGCGCCGTACTTCCTGCAGATCTCCATCTTCTCGTCGGAGCCGACGGCGGCGATGACCTTGAGGCCCATCAGCGCGCCCAGCTCGACCGCGGTCAGGCCGACACCACCCGAGGCGCCGGTGACCAGCAGGGTCTCGCCCGGCTTGTAGCTGCTGCGCTGCTTCAGCGCGTAGTAGGAGGTGCCGTAGGTCATGGTGAAGGCCGCACCATCCTCGTAGCTCATGTTCTTCGGCATCGGCAGGAGCTGGATCTCGTCGACCACGGCCTCGCTGGCGTAGCCGCCATGGCCGATCATGCCGATCACGCGGTCGCCGACCTTGTAGCCGGTGACGCCCTCGCCGACCTCGGTGATGTCGCCCGCGATCTCGTGGCCCGGCGCGAAGGGGCGCGGCGGCTTGAACTGGTACTTGTCCTGGATGATCAGCGTGTCGGGGAAATTGACGCCCGCCGCCCGGGTCGCCACGCGCACCTGGCCCTTGCCCACCGGCTTGGACGGCATCTCGACCAGCTTCAGGCTCTCCGGCCCGCCCGGCGTTTCGCTCAGCATCGCGCGCATCGTCACACTCCCCGTCCCGATGTTTCATCCTGTGGCGGCATTGATACGATGACGAGCCGGCCAGCGTCCATCCATGCTAGGAAGGCTCCCTTCCGCGAGGAGAAAGATGGCAGGACTTCATTACGAGGACTTCACCGTCGGGCGCGTGTTCGAGCACGAATGGACGCGCACCGTGACCGAGATGGACAATGTCCTGTTCAGCTCGCTCACCATGAACGTCCAGCCGCTGCATCTCGACGAGGAATTCGCCTCGAAGACCGAATTCGGCCAGCGCATCGTGAACAGCCTGTTCACGCTCGGCCTGATGATCGGCATCACCGTCAACGACACGACGCTCGGCACCACCATCGCAAATCTCGGCATGACCGACGTGCGCTTTCCCAAGCCGGTCTTCCACGGCGACACGCTGCGGGTGCGGACCCGTGTCGTCAGCCTGCGCGAGAGCAAGTCGCGTCCCGATGCCGGCATCGTCGAATTCGCCCACACCGCGATCAACCAGCGTGGCGAGATCGTCGCCGAATGCACCCGTCAGGCGCTGATGCGCAAGCAACCCAAGGACTGAGAAAAGATGCGATCTTTCCTGTTCGTTCCCGCCGATTCCGAGCGCAAACTCGCCAAGGGCCCCGCCTCCGGCGCCGACGGGCTGATCCTCGACCTCGAGGATTCCGTCGCCACCGACCGCAAGAAGATCGCGCGCGACATGGCCCTGGCCTATCTCCGGACCGCCGACCGGGCCGGCCCGAAGCTCTACGTCCGCGTCAACGCGCTCGACACCGGCCTGACGCTGGGCGACCTCGCGACCGTCATGCAGGGTAAGCCCGATGGCATCGTGTTCCCGAAATGCGTCGGCCAGGCCGATCTCGACCTGATGGCGAACTATCTCGATGCGCTGGAAGCGCGCGAGGGCATCGAGGCCGGCGCAACCCGCATCCTGACCATCGCCACCGAAAGCGCGGCGGCGATCCTGGCGCTCACCGCGGCGCCGGCCAGGCATGCCCGCCTGATCGGTCACTCCTGGGGTGGCGAAGACCTGATGGCCGATCTCGGCGCGCTGGCCAAGGGTCCTTCGCCCGGCGTCTACGACGACACGTTCAAAATGGCGCGCACGGTCAACCTGATGGCCTCGGTCGCCGCCGGCGTCACCGCCTACGACACCGTCTATCCCGACATCCGCAACGTCGAGGGCCTGCGCGCCGAGGCGCACGATGCCCGCCGCATGGGCTATGGCGGCAAGATCGCCATCCATCCCGACCAGGTCGCCATCATCCACGAGGTCTTCACGCCGACCGCGGCCGAGATCGACTGGGCAACGAGGGTCATCGCGACCTTCGAGGGCAATCCCGGCGCCGGCGTCCTCACGATGGACGGCAAGATGCTGGACAAGCCGCATCTCGTGCTGGCCCGCCGCCTGGTCTCGCGGACGGGTGGATGAAGGACAATTTCGGCCTTCTGGACACGCTCGACCGGCTGTTCGCCGGGGACCGCACCTCAGTCCTGTCGCTGAACGAATTCCTCGAAGGGTTCGACGGCCGCTCCTACGCCTTCGCCATTCTGGCCATCAACGTCGCGAACATCATCCCGTCGGGCATTCCCTGGCTGTCGACGATCACCGGCGTCCCGATGCTTTACGTGCTCGCGCAATACTTCACCGGGCATCCCGTGCCGTCGCTGCCCGCGACGATCGGCAAGCGGGGCCTGCCGCGCGGCAAGCTGCAGGATTTCCTGAAGCGCGCGCGGCGCTTCATCCGCTGGCTGGAGAACACCGTCCACGCGCGTCACGAGTGGTGGGTCAACGGCGTGCCGCGCCGGCTGCTCCTTCTCGCGCTGTCTGTCGACGTGCTGATCCTCGCGCTGCCGATTCCCTTCGACAACTTCTTCCCGGCCTGGGCCATCCTGTTCTTCTGCTTCGCCCTGATCGAAGATGACGGTTTGATGGCCATGCTGGGATGGGTGATGACGGCCGTCACCGCCTGCTGGACGGTGTTTCTCCTGATGGTCGGCCATGCCGCAATCTCGGCCGCAATTTCGACGCTGCGAACCGCTATGTTCGACTGATGACGCAGTTGAACGACACTTCTCGCAGTCTGCTTTCAGCCCTCGATCGAGGCGAGTCTCTTCCGGCGCGCTGGTATACGGATCCCTCGATCACCGAGCGGGAGATCACGCATGTCTTCCGCAAGAGTTGGAACTATGTCGGCCCGCTCTCGCAATTGAGCGCGATCGGCGACTACGTGACCGGCTATGCCGGCGGCGTGCCTGTGGCGGTCGTGCGCAACGAGAACGGCCTGGTGGGCCTCGTGAACGTGTGCCGTCATCGCCGCCACGAAGTCCTTAAAGGCCGCGGCAATGCGAAGAGCCTGCAATGCGGCTACCACGCCTGGACCTACGATCTCGCGGGCGGCCTGAAGCGCGTGCCGCGCTCGGCGTCGGAGCCGAACTTCAATCTCGCCGATTTCCCCCTGCTGCCGATCCGCGCCGAAGCGGTGGGGCCGTTCGTCTTCGTCAACCTCGACCCCGAGGCTCCGACGGCTGCGTCCTGCTACGGCCCGGTCCTCGACCTGATCGCGGAGAGCGGCGTCGTGCTCGATACGCTGGTGCACTACAGCCGCGAGGAATGGCGTTCGAACGCCAACTGGAAGACGATGCTCGAGAACTATCTCGAATGCTATCACTGCGCCGTTGCCCATCCCGGCTTCAACGCCGCGATCGACGTGCGCCCGGATGTCTATACGCTGAAATCACATGGCTATTTCTCGAGCCAGAGCGGCCAGGTTCGGCCTGCGGCTCTGGAGGGCAAGAGCAAGATCGAAATCTACGACGTCGCCGGTACGGTTACGCAGTCGCAGTATCACTTCCTCTGGCCGAACGTTACGATCAACATCAATCCGGGTTTCCCCAACCTGTCGATCGATGTCTGGACGCCGGACGGACCGAACGCGACGAAGGGCTTCTCCGAGCAGTTCTTCGGACCCGGTGTGAGCGACGCGTTCGCGAAGTCGCTCGTCGCCTTCAACAAGCAGGTCGCGGCGGAAGACGATGCGCTCACGGATTCAGTTCAGCGCGGCCTGCTCGGTGGGCTTCCCGACACCGGCCGCTTCCTGACCAACAGCGAACATCTCGTCATCCACTTCCAGAAGATGATCGTGGAGGCTGTGGGGGAGTCCTAAAACTCCGTCGTCTCGACCGCAGCCTCGCGCAGCGAGGCGAAGCGGAGAGACCTACTCTCCACGATTTGTCGCCATTTCGTCGAGAGAAGGTATCTCCACTCCGCGCTGCGCGCTCTGGTCGAGACGACGGGTTACTCTAATACGACCGCGGCAGTCCCAACACGTGTTCGGCCACGAAGTTCAGGATCATGTTGGTCGAGATCGGCGCCACCGTGTAGAGGCGGGCTTCGCGGAACTTGCGCTCGACGTCGTATTCCTCGGCGAAGCCGAAGCCGCCATGGGTCTGCACGCACATCTCGGCGGCCGCCCACGACGCTTCCGACGCCAGCATCTTGGCCATGTTGGCCTCGGCGCCGGCATTGATGCCCGCCTCGAACATGGCGGCGGCCTTGCGCACCATCAGGTCGGCTGCCTCGATCTGGGTGTAGGCGCGGGCGATCGGATACTGGACGCCCTGGTTCTGGCCGATCGGACGGCCGAACAGCTTGCGCTCCTTGGCGTAGTTCACCGCCCGCTCGATGAACCACTTGCCGTCGCCGATGCACTCCGAGGCGATCAGCACGCGCTCGGCGTTCATACCGGAGAGGATGTAGCGGAAACCCTGCCCCTCCTCGCCGATCAGGTTCTCGGCCGACACTTCCATGTTGTCGAAGAACACTTCGGTGCTGTTGTGGTTCATCATCGTGCGGATCGGCCGGATGGTCAGCCCCTTGCCCAGCGCCGATCGCATGTCGACCAGGAACACCGACAGGCCGTCGGTCTTCTTCTTGGTCTGCTCGCGCGGCGTGGTGCGGGCGAGCAACAGCATCAGGTCGGAATGCTCGGCGCGGCTGGTCCACACCTTCTGGCCGTTCACGACGTAGGTGCTGTTGTCCTTCTTCACCGCCGTGGTGCGCAGGCTCAGCGTATCGGTGCCGCTCGACGGCTCGGTGACGCCGAACGCCTGCAGGCGCAGCTCGCCGGTCGCGATCTTCGGCAGGTAGCGTTCCTTCTGATCCTTGCTGCCGTGCCGCAGGACCGTGCCCATGATGTACATCTGGGCGTGGCAGGCTGCGGCGTTGCAGCCGGCCTTGTGGATCTCCTCCAGCACCGCGCTCGCCGCCGAGATGCCGAGGCCCGCCCCGCCATATTCCTCGGGGATCAGGATCGACAGCCAGCCGGCCTCGGTCAGCGCCTTCACGAAGGCCGTCGGATAGCCGCGCTCGCGGTCGAGATCGCGCCAGTAGGCGCCATCGAACTTCAGGCAGAGCTGGCGAACGGCGTCGCGGATCTCGGGGTGCGTCGGAGCGTAGGGATTTTCCATGGCGCGCAAGCTAATGCGCGTCCTCTCCCCATGCAATGCGACCAAGCCGGTCGACCAGCGGCCCGTGGATCTCGGGCCCGAATCCGTCGACCGTGGCCTCGCGCAGCGCGGTCACACCGTCCACGGCCGCCGCTTCCGTCACGATCGAGGCGGTGACGAAGAGGTCGCGTTCCGCCTTCAGGAATTTCGCAATCGTGGCATGCCAGTCGGGACGCAGCACGGCGAGCGCCGCCATCAGACCGTAGGCGCCCCAGTTCGAGACGCCGGCGACCACGAGGTGGTCGCACGAGGTCACGCAGGCGATATCGGCGCCGTTGGGGACGTGTTGCGCGATCAGGCCGGGCGGCAGCTTGCCCATGCCGATCTCGTTGCCGCCGTCGCCGACCGCGAGCTTGGTCCAGGCCCCGCCCTCGAACAGCACGTCCAGCGGCAACGTCCAGGGCGAGACGTCGACGCCGCG
>JBILYJ010000268.1:0-6992 GCA_044377795.1 Reyranella sp.
TTGGGACCCGCGAGTCCGAACGGGGAATCGAGGATGAGGCCGAAGCCCAGCTCGTTCAGCGTCGGCACGTCGGGCCAGCGGGGGTTGCGCTTCTCCGTCCAGATGCAGAGCAGGCGGAACTTTCCGGCATCCACCAGCGGCGCCCAGCCCGAGGCATCCGCATCGGCCATGACATGGCCGCCCTCGACGGCCGCCCAGCCTTCGGGGCCGCCCTTGAACGGCACATGGGTGAACTTCACGCCGGCCTTCTGGGCGATCTGCTCCATGCCGATGTGCAGAGACGTCCCGGCGCCCGGCGTGGCGTAGGTGAACTTGCCGGGATTGGCACGCGCGAACTCGATCACGTCCTTGAAGGTCTTGAGCGGCGAATCGGCGCGGACGACGACGCCGAACGTGTAGCCCGACGTATGAAGGATCCAGGTGAAATCCTTCAGCGGGTCGTACGGCGTCTTCTGCATGTGCGGCAGCCGGAACAGCGTCACCGGCATCTGCGCGATCGTGTAACCGTCCGGCTTGGCGGCGGCGGCCATGCCGGCGGGGCCGCTGGTGCCCGATCCACCGACCCTGTTGTCGACGACGACCGGCTGGCCGAGAAGTTTGCCGGCGGCATCGGCCATGGCGCGGTGCCAGAGGTCGACGCCACTGCCCGCCGGCCACGGCATGATCAGGGTGATCGGCTTGCTGGGAAAATCCTTCGCGCCCTGGGCCTGCAGCACCGAGGGTGCGAGGAAGCCGGCAGCGAGGGCTCCCGACGAAGCGAGAAGTGAACGACGACGCATGGTGGTCCTCCTCAGCTCTTCGCCAGGCCGAGCTTCTCCAGCGCCGTCTTTTCTTCGGCGTAGAGCTGGCGGGCGAACTTGTCGTAGGCCGCCGCCGGCATGTAACGCGGCGACATGTCGTACTTCTCCAGGGTTGCGATGACGTCCTTGTCCTCGAGCGCGATCTTGAAGGCCTCGTCGAGCTTCTTGACCGCGAGCGGGTCCATGCCCTTCGGGCCGCCCATGCCGAACGGCGAATCGAACACCATGTCGAAGCCGAGATCCTTCAGGGTCGGCACGTCGGGCCAGTTCCTGGTCCGCTTCTCGGTCCACACGCAGAGCAGGCGGAGCTGGCCCGCATCGACCAGCGGCTTCCAGCCCGTCGAATCGGCCTGCAGGGTCGTATGCTTGCCGAGCACGGCGGCGTTGGTTTCCGCACCGCCCTTGAACGGCACCATGGTCCACTTGATGCCGGCCTGGGCGGCGATGCGCTCCATGCCGATATGCAGCGAGGTGCCGGCGCCGGGCGTGCCGTAGGTCACCTTGCCGGGATTGGCCTTGGCGTACTCGATCACGTCCTTGAAGGTCTTGTAGGGCTGGTCGGCCGCCGTCGTGACGCCGAACGTGTAGCCGCTGAGATGTGCGACGTAGGTGAAGTCCTTCAGCGGATCGAACGCCGTCTTCTGCATCACCGGCAGACGGAACACGGAGATCGGAAGCTGCGAGAGGGTGTAACCGTCGGGCCGTGCGGTGGCGGCCATCGTGGCCGGACCCAGCGTGCCGGAGGCGCCGCCCTTGTTGTCGATCTGGAAGGGCTGGCCCAGCACCTTGCCGGCCCGCTCGCACATGGCGCGGAGCGTGATGTCGCTCGATCCGCCGGCGGGCCACGGGACGATGAAGGTGATCGGCTTGCTGGGATAGGCCTGGGCGCGGGCAGCCGGCAGGTACAGCGGCATGCCGACGCCGGCAGCGATCACGGTTCCCAGACCACCCTTCACGAGACCACGACGACGCACCGTCATTTTGTTTCCTCCCTTTGATTGCCGAGGAAATTGGACGATGGTTCAGTCGATGTAAAGCAATTGAAGGCGCCGCGTTATGGCAGGACGCGCTTCATCCATTGCGCCGTCGTCTGCGCGTCCTGGTTGTCGCTGGCCTCGAGCTTCTCGATCACGCGGTGCCGGTCCTCGAGCTCGCGGTTCTGGCTGAGCTTGATCTTGGTCTGCAGTCGCGCAAGCGGCATGCGGAAGGCGACGATGCCTCTGGTCTGGGCCTCGGCATTCCCCGGCGGCAGGCGATCCAGTCCCCAGGAAGACGAATCCGCGCCTTCATACGCGACCGCGAGCTTCGCGAGCACGTCGAGCGCGCCCTGCGTGTCCTCGACGATCTGCGGCCGGCCATAGGCATGGACGGTGACGTAGTTCCAGGTCGGTACCTTGGGGCCCGGCGTGTACCAGGTGGGCGAGACATAGGCATGCGGCCCCCAGAACAGGGCCAGCGACTCCGCCGGCCGCTCGAACAGCTTCCAGTGCGGGTTGGCGCGCGCGATATGGCCGATCAGCGCGCCGTGTTCGCTGCCGTCATCCTGCCAGAGCAGCGACAGGTGGGTGGCGAAGGGCGCGCCGGCCTCGTCGGTCGTCATCAGGAGGGCCCAGCTATGGGCCGTCATGACCTCGCGGCCGACCGGTTCATCGCCTGCGAAATGCTTGGGAAGATACATGGTGCGGATTCCTTGAACGGCGCGGGCTTACCATGGTCCAATGCCGGTCATACAGGGAGGATTATTCATGGGCGAAGATATCCGTCTTAAGTCTGCCGCCGGCGAGATCGGCGCTTACCTGGCCACCCCGGCCGGCACGCCGAAGGGTGGCATCGTGGTCATCCAGGAGATTTTCGGCGTCAACCAGCACATCCGGGCGGTGACCGACAAGTTCGCGGCCGATGGCTACCTTGCCCTCGCACCGCGCTTCTTCGACCACATCAAGCCCGGCATCGAACTCGGCTATACGCCGGACACGATCGCCGAGGGCCGCGGCTACGTCATGACGCCGGGCTTCACCGACAAGGCCGTGCAGGACGTTCAGGCGGCTATGGACGAGCTGAAGAAGCGCGGCGCGAAGAAGGTCGGCGTGACCGGCTACTGCTGGGGCGGCACGATCAGCTGGCTGGCCGCGACGCGGCTCAAGCCGGATGCGGTGTCCGCCTACTACGGCGGCGGTATCCATGGCGCCAGGAACGAGAAGCCGACCGTGCCGACGCAGCTGCATTTCGGCGACAAGGACATGCACATTCCGATGGCGCACGTGAACGAGCTGCGCGAGCTGCATCCCAACGTCGAGATCTTCGACTATCCGGCCGATCACGGCTTCCATTGCGACGAGCGCGGCAGCTGGGATGCCGCCGCCTCGAAGAAGGCGATGGAGCGCACGATGCAGCTGTTCGGCGTGTTCGTGGGTAATCCCTGACTTTGGCCAAGAAACCCGCGAAGAAAGCCTTCACCCCCGACGCACGCGGCCCCCTGAACGGGGTCCGCGTCGTCGACCTGTCGCGCCTGGTGGCCGGCAACGTGCTGACCCTGCAGCTCGCCGACTTCGGCGCCGAGGTCATCAAGGTCGAGCCGCCCGAAGGCGACACGCTGCGCTCGTGGCGGGTCAAGGGCGTCGAGACCGCGTGGAAGGTCTACAGCCGCAACAAGAAGAGCGTCGCCCTCGACCTGCGTTCCGACGCCGGCCGCACCATCGTGCGCGAGCTGGCGAAGACCGCGGCCATCCTGGTCGAGAGCTTCCGGCCGGGCGTCATGGAGGACATGGGCATGTCCCCTGCCGAGCTGCACGCCATCAACCCGAAGCTGGTGATCGTGCGCATCTCGGGCTGGGGCCAGGACGGACGCTATCGCCACAAGCCGGGCTTCGGCACGCTTATCGAGGGCTATAGCGGCTTCGCCTCGATGAACGGCTTCGCCGACCGCGAGCCGGTCCTGCCGCCGATGTACCTGGCCGACTGCATGGCCGCCCTGAACGGCTACGGCGCCGTCATGGTGGCGCTGCGCGAGGTCGAGATGAACGGCGGCAACGGCCAGGTGCTCGACCTGCCGCTGTTCGATCCGCTGTTCTCGATGCTGGGTCCGCAGGCGGCCAACCACAGGCTGACCGGCGAGGTGAAGGTGCGCACCGGCAGCCGCTCGACCAATGCGGCTCCGCGCAACGTCTATCAGACGAAGGACGGCAGCTGGGTCTGCCTCTCGGCCTCGACGCAGGGCATGGCGATGCGCGTGCTGGTCAAGATCGGCCGGCCGGAGCTGGTGGAGGACCCGCGCTTCTCGACCAACATCGAGCGCGTGCGCAACGGGGTCGAGCTCGACCGGATCATCGGCGAGTTCATCGCCGCCCGCGATCTCGACGAGAACCTGCGCTACTTCGACGAGGCCGGCGTCACCATCGGCCCGGTCTACGACATCTCGCAGATCTTGCAGGACGACTACGTTCTGGAGCGCGAATCGCTGATCGAGATCGACGATGCCGACATGGGCGAGATCCCGACCCATCCCGTCGTGCCGCGCATGTCGGGCACGCCCGGCGCGCTGAAGAGCGCGGCGCCGAAAGTCGGCGAGCATAACGAAGCCCTGCTGAAGCCGATGCTGGGGGCGGCCGAGTACGACAAGCTCCGTGCCTCGGGAGCGATCTCGGACGGCACGACTCCGGGAAAGAAGAAGAAGCAGTGAACCGCCCCGTCCCGCCCGTCTGGCGCTCGATCCTCTACGTTCCCGGCAACGTCCCGAAGTTCATCGACAAGGCGCACGAGCGCGGCGCCGACTGCGTGCTGGTCGACCTGGAGGACAGCGTGCAGCCAGCCCAGAAGCAAGAGGCGCGGGCGATGCTGCCGGAGACCATGAAGAAGGTGGCGCGCGGCGGGGCCGACGTGGCGGTGCGCATCAACCGGCCGCTACGGCTGGCGATCCCCGACATCGAGGCGGCGGTGCGGCCGGGCCTGTCGGCCCTGTTCATCACCAAGGCCGAGGGCGTGCACCACCTGCGCCTGCTCGACGAGGTGGTGAGCGAGCTGGAGCGCGAGCGCGGCATGCCGGTGGGCAGCATCGGCTTCGCCGCCATGATCGAGCATCCGCGCGCGCTCACCGAATTGAACGACATCGCCGAGCGCGGCCCCCGGGTCATCGCCATGATGCTGGGCGGCGAGGATTTCGCGCTGGAGACCGGCTCGGTCCCGGGCGACGAGACGCTGGAACTGCCCAAGCGCATGGTCGCGTTCGCCGCGCAGGCGCATGCCGTGTCGATGATCGGTATCCTCGGCACCGTCGCCGACTATTCCGACCCCTCCGCCTACCGGAAGAGCGCCGAACGGGCGCGCCGCTTCGGCTTCTCGGGCGGAACCTGCATCCATCCCGGCCTCGTCGCCTCGCTGAATGAGGCCTTCACGCCGACCGCGGATGAAGTCGCCTACGCACGGAAGCTGATCGCGGCCGACGAAAAAGCCGCGGCTGAGGGCCGCGGCTCGTTCTCGGTGGATGGCAAGATGATCGACATCCCGGTGATCGACCGCGCCCGCCGGCTGATCCAGCGATACGAAGCGATCGAACGTCGCCTCAGGCGTTAGGGCCAAGCGGCACTAACGCCCTACGCGTCAGTGCTTGTCGGCCCACACCACCCGCTTCACGGCGTACATCAGGCCCGCCAGCGCCAGCAGGAACAGGATGACGCGGACGCCGGTGCGCTTGCGATCTTCCATGTGAGGCTCGGCCGCCCAGGCCAGGAACTCGGTGACGTCGGAGGCTTGCTGGCTGAGCGTGGCCTTGGTGCCGTCGGCGTAGGTCACCTTGTCGTCGCTGAGCGGCGCCGCCATGGCGATCTTGTGGCCCGGGAAGTACTTGTTGAAGTTGTCGTCCTTCTTGACGTCGAACTCCTTGATCTGCTCGGGCGTCAGCTTGTCGTAGGGGACGTAGCCGGTGAGCAGGGCGTGCATGTAGTCCGCCCCGTTCGCCCGCGCCTTGATCATGACGCTGAGATCAGGCGGCGCCTTGCCGTTGTTCGCGGCGGCGGCGGCGGCCTGGTTGGGGAACGGGCTCTTGAAGCGGTCGGACGGGCGGGCGGGCCGGTCGATCGGCGCACCGTCGTCGTTGAGATCGGGGACCGTGATGTCCTTGATCAGCCCCTTCACCTGGTTCTCGGTCAGACCGAGGTCCATCAGATTGCGGTAGGCGACCAGCCGCAGCGAATGGCAGGCGGCGCACACTTCCTGATAGACCTGATATCCACGCTGGGCGGCCGCGCGATCGAACGTGCCGAACGGCCCCTGGAAGTGCCACTTGTTGGCGGGAGGGGGCTCGGTGCCACCGGCCGCGATGGCGACGGTGCCGGTAGCAAGGGCTGCGAGCGCGATCGCGCCGGAGACCAGGAACTTGCGGGCAAACGGCTTGCGCATGGCTCTCATACCGCCTTCTTCTTGAGCACCGAGTCGGCGATGCTGGGGGGCAAGGGCAAGGGCCGTTCGATCTTGCCCAGGATCGGCAGCAGCACGAGGAAGTGGGCGAAGTAGTACAGGGTTGCCAGCTGTGACAACGGCACCCAGAAGCCTTCCGCGGGCTTGGAACCGCAGATGCCGAGGACGATCACGTCGACCACCAGGAGCATCATGAACCACTTGTAGATCGGCCGGAACGTGCAGGACCGGACGCGCGACGTGTCGAGCCACGGCAGGATGAACAGGACCGCGATGGCGCCGAACATCGCCAGTACGCCGCCCAGCTTGTCGGGAATGGCGCGCAGGATCGCGTAGAACGGCAGGAAGTACCATTCCGGCACGATGTGTGCGGGCGTGACCAACGGATCGGCCGGGATGTAGTTGTCCGGATGACCGAGATAGTCGGGCGCGAAGAAGACGAACCCGGCGAAGATGATCAGGAACACCATGACGCCGAAGCCGTCCTTCATCGTGTAGTAGGGATGAAACGGGACGGTGTCCTGCGGACCCTTCGGGTCGATGCCGGTCGGATTGTTCGAGCCGTGGACGTGCAGCGCCACGACGTGCAGCGCGACCACCGCGACGATTACGAACGGCAGCAGATAATGCAGCGCGAAGAAACGGTTGAGGGTCGGGTTGTCGACGGCGAAGCCGCCCCAAAGCCAGGTGACGATCGATTCGCCGACCACCGGAATGGCCGAGAACAGGTTGGTGATGACGGTGGCGCCCCAGAAGCTCATCTGGCCCCATGGCAGCACG
>JBILYJ010000269.1:0-6988 GCA_044377795.1 Reyranella sp.
GCCAGATCAGCCGCTTGACCACGAACGACACGGCAAGCGCGCTGGCGATGCCCAGCGTGTAGAGGCCGAACATCACCAGCCCCTGCAGGCCGAGGAAGCCCCAGACCTCGCGGTCGGGAATGAACGCCCCGATGATCAGCGTATAGACCGGGATGCGCGCCGAGCAGGTCATCAGCGGCGCCACCAGGATGGTGGTGAGGCGGTCGCGCCGATCGTCGATAACGCGCGTGGCCATCACGCCCGGGATGGCGCAGGCAAAGGAGGACAGGAGGGGGATGAAGGCGCGCCCGTGCAGGCCGGCGCCTCCCATGATGCGGTCCATCAGGAAGGCCGCGCGCGCCATGTAGCCCAGGTCCTCCAGCAGGAGGATGAAGAAGAAGAGGATGACGATCTGCGGCAGGAACACGATCACGCTGCCGACGCCACCGATCAGCCCGTCCTTCAGGAAGCTCTTCAGCAGGTCCGGCAGGGGCAGGCGCGCGACGAGGGCGCTCAGGAAATGAAAGATCGCCTCGATCGCATCCATGCCGGGCTGCGCCCAGGCGAAGACCGCCTGGAACATCACGAACAGGATGGCCAGCAGCACGACCAGTCCCGCCACCGGATGCAGAAGGACAGCGTCGACGCGCGTTGTCAGGCTGTCGGGCTTGCCTTGTCCCTTGACCACGGAGGCGAGAATGCGATCCGCCTCTTTCTGGGCGCGGCGCAAGGCCGTGGCGTCGGGCGTGGTCCAGAGCGTGCCGGTCGCGGCCTGCGCGGCGGCCAGGCGCCGATCGATCTCGGCCAGCAGCGCGTCGGTGCCGCCGCGGCGCACCGCGACCGAACTCACGACGGGCAGGCCGAGCTCACGACCGAGCTTCTCGATGTCGATCTCGATGCCGCGCTTGCGCGCGATGTCCATCATGTTGAGCGACAGCATGACCGGCCGCCCCACCTGCTTCAGCTCGAGCACGAGCCGGAGCGCCAGGCGCAGGTTCGAGGCGTCGGCCACACAGACGATCAGGTCCGGGGTAACGTCGCTCTGGGTCCGTCCCAGGACGATGTCGCGTGTCACTTCCTCGTCCGGAGAGCGCGCGCGCAGCGAATAGGTGCCGGGCAGGTCGACGATGCGCACCGTGCGGCCGGCAGGCGTGGTCAGCGGGCCGACCTTCTTCTCGACGGTCACGCCGGGATAGTTGGCGACCTTCTGCCGGCTGCCGGTCAGCGCATTGAACAGGGCCGTCTTGCCGCAATTGGGATTGCCGACCAGCGCGACGACGGGAGCGGCGGCGGGTGTGGTGACGCTCACGGTTCGGCTCCGGCGCTCACGAGGATCGCCATCGCCTCGCGACGGCGCAGTCCGATGGTGGTGTGGGCGACCCGCACGGCGATGGGATCGCCACCGAACAGCCCCTGGTGCAGGATTTCGACGTCGGCGCCCTCGACGAAGCCCAGCTCGATCAGACGGCGCTCGAGTTCAGGCGCCGGCATGCCTGCGGCGACGCGCCCCGCGGCGATGGCCTGTATGCGCCCACGAAAACCCACGGGGGCGACGCCAAGTGCTATTGTTGGTTCGCTGCTCATTGAGAGTAATTCGTAGTAGCACCGAAAAAGTTGACGTGCCAGCGGGAGGTAAGGAAATGGCAAATATCGTTCTGGCGCATGGCGCCTGGTCGGCGGCCTGGGCGTGGAAGAAGATGCGTCCGCTGCTGCGAGAGGCTGGCCACAATTTCTATGCGCCGACCTATACCGGCCTCGGCGCCCGCGCCCATCTGGCCACGCCCGACGTCGATCTCTCGACGCACATCCAGGACATCGTCTCCGAGATCGAGTTCGAGGACCTGAACGACGTCGTCCTGCTGGGTCATTCCTACGGCGGTATGGTCGCCACCGGCGTTGCCGACAGGATCGGCAGCCGGCTCGCACGCATCGTGTATATCGACGCCTTCGCGCCCAAGGATGGGCAGAGCCTGTTCGACCTGGTCGGTCCGAAGGCCGAAGGCAACATGCGCAAAGGCGCGGAGAAAGACGGCGACGGCTGGAAGATGCCGGTCAACCCGATGCCGCCGGATACCGCCCCCGAGGACGTGGCCTGGGCCAGCCCGCGCCGCCGCCCGCAGCCGATCAAGACGTTCGAGCAGCGGATCAAGCTCGAATCGAAGGAACCGCTGCCGCCCCGAGACTACATCTATGCGACGCGCAACGGTCCGGGTGACCCGTTCCGCCAGTTCGCCGATCGGGCGCGCAGCGAAGCCGGCTGGACCTGTCACGAGCTGGACACCAGCCACAACCCGCACATCACCTGCCCGAACGAGTTCATGGCCCTGCTGACCAAGATCATGGCGGGCGGCAAATGAACTCCGACCTGGCCTATTCGATCCTGGGCCAGCTTGGACGCAGCCCTCGCGCCGACGACCGGCTCACGATCACCGGGGGCGACGATCCGGTGTTCCAGACCCCGTGGCGCGTCGGCACTGCCGGCGCCGCGGCGCGGGGCGCCCCAGGCCTAGCGGTCTCCGACCTGTGGCGGCTGAAGACCGGCAGACCTCAGTCGGTCTCGGTCGACATCGACGCCGCCACCGCGTCGCTGCGCTCCAACACCTACGTGCTGCGCAACGGCGAACGGCCGGTGTCGTGGGATCCGCTGTCCGGCCACTATCCGACGCGCGACGGCCGGCACATGTTCATTCACACCAACCATCCACATCATCGTGCGGGCGCGCTGCGCATTGCCGGCGCCGAGGGCGACACGCGCGAGGCGCTGGCCGCTGCGGTCGCCAAATGGGACGGGCTCGCGATCGAGCAGGCCATCGCCGACGGCGACTGCGTAGGCGGCCTGACGCGCAGCCGCGACGAATGGAACGCCCATCCGCACGGCATCGCGGTGGCGAAGCTGCCGCTGATCGACATCGTGAAGATCGGCGAGGCGCCGGCCGAGCCGCTGCCGAAGGGCGAGCGGCCGCTGTCGGGCGTGCGCGCCTTCGACCTCACGCGCGTGCTGGCCGGTCCGACGAGTGGCCGCGTGCTGGCGGAGAACGGCGCCGACGTGCTGCACGTCGCGGCCCCTCACCTGCCCTACCAGGCCGAACTGCTGATGGACACCGGGCACGGCAAGCGCTGCGCCTGGATCGACCTGCGCGAACCCGCCGGGGTCGAAACGATGACGGCGCTCCTGAAGCAGGCCGACATCTTCACCCAGGGCTATCGCCCCGGCACCTTGGCGGCGCGCGGCTTCTCGCCCGAACAGGTGGCGGCGCTGCGGCCGGGCATCGTCTGCGTCAGCCTCTGCGCCTACGGCCATGACGGCCCGTGGTCGTCGCGGCGCGGCTTCGATTCGATCGTGCAGAACGTGACCGGCCTTGCCGCCACACAGGGTTCGCTCGAGAAGCCGCGCAACCTGCCGGTCCAGGCGCTCGACTACATCGCAGGCTATCTCGGCGCGCTGGGCGCCCTGGTGGCGCTGGCCCGCCGGGTCGAACAGGGCGGCTCGTGGCACGTGCGTGTTTCGCTGGTCCAAGTTGCGCACTGGCTTGCCAGCCTCGGCACCGTCGACGCCGCGAAGGGCGCGGCCGAACTGCCCGAGGCGGCGCTGCTGCCGCTCCTCACCGAAAGCGTCGGCCCGCTCGGCCGGCTGCGCCATCTGAAGCCGGTGGTTCAGCTCAGTGAGACGCCGGCCTTCTATGCCAGGCCCGCCGAACCCCTCGGCACCTCTCCCGCACAGTGGGCGTAGCACCATGTCCGACATTCTGGGAACCGAAGCCGAACTCGAGGCGATCTACGGCCGGCCGGTGGAAGCGGCGACGGTCAAGGAAGTGAACTGGATTACGCCGCATTATCGCGCCTACATCGAGGCGTCGCCTTATGCGGCGCTGGCGACGTCCGGTCCCGAAGGCCTCGACTGTTCGCCGCGCGGCGACAGGCCGGGCTTCGTGCGGGTGCATGACGAGAAGACGCTGATGCTGCCCGACCGGCGCGGCAACAACCGCATCGATTCGCTGCGCAACATCTTGCGTGATCCCAAGGTGGCGCTGCTGTTCATGATCCCCGGCGTCGGCAACACGCTGCGCGTGAACGGCCGCGCCCATCTCAGCGTCGCCCCGAATCTTCTGGAGTCCTTCGCCGTCGAGGAGAAGGCGCCGCGTTCGGTGACCGTGATCGAGGTCGATGCCGTGTATTTCCAGTGCGCCCGCGCGCTGGTGCGCTCCGAGCTCTGGAATCCCGCACGACATGTCGATCCGAAGTCGCTGCCCAGCGCCGGCCAGATCCTGGCTGCATTGAGCGGCGAGAGGGTCGGCGGCGAAACCTACGATCGCGAATGGCCGGGCCGGGCAGCGGCCACCATGTGGTGATCCGGGAGGTGGTGATCCGCGAGCGCGAACCGGCCGACGACGAGGCGATCCGCCACCTGAACGATCTGGCGTTCGGCGGGCCGTTCGAGGGCAGGCTGATCGACGAGCTGCGCGAGGCCTTCATCGATGCGGTCGAGCTGGTGGCGGTCGAGGATGGCGCCATCGTCGGCCACATCCTGTTCAGCGCACTGACCACGATGGTCGACGACGACGCCGTGCCGACGCTTTCGCTCGCTCCGATGTGCGTCCATCCGGAGCACCAGAGAACGGGCATCGGCACCGTCCTCGTCGAAACCGGGCTCGACATGGCGCGGGACCGGGAGTGGCAGGCCGTCGTGGTCCTCGGCCATCCCGACTACTATCCGCGCTTCGGCTTCTCGGCCGAGCTGGCGAACGGCCTGGATGCGCCCTTCGAGGGCGACTCCTTCATGGCGCTTGAACTGGTGCCGGGCGCGCTAGACGGCGAAGACGGGCTGGTCGTCTATCCGGCGGCCTTCGGCCTGGTTTCCTAGGCGGCGCGCGCGACGGCAGGCGCTTCAAGCGCTTCGATGAAGCGGCGGCAATAGGCCTCCACCGTCGTGCGCATCACCTTCTGCTTCAGCACGCTCTGCCGCTCCCGACGTTCCGACAGCGGCATCGTGAGCCACGCGCATGGCATCGGCGATGGCGTCGGGGTCGAACGGATTGACGATCAGCGCCTCGGTGAGGTCCTGGGGCGCGAAGAGGCTCTTGAGCAATACACGCTGCGGTTCGGGGACCGCCAACAGGCGGCCGCGCCTTAGCGCGTGCCCGCTCAACGGTGTGGAACGACCCTGGTTCCCCAGAAGCCCGCTCCGCGCGGCGAAAGTGGGGCAAGACGTCACCAAGCGATCCAATGTTGTAACGAAAGGACGACACTTCGAAGCGAGCGCTTTGTCCTCGAATTCTTGCAACGCCGAGGACGGGACTGCGTTGAGGACGCACAACCATTCGGCAGAGGAGAAAACTCATGAGCAGCACGACCGACAAGATCAAGGGCGTCACCAACGAGGCCATCGGCAACGTCAAGCAGGGCGTCGGCAAGGCCATCGACAGCGACAAGATGCGGGTCGAAGGCGCGCTCCAGGAGCGCAAGGGCGAAGCCCAGCAGGCCATCGGCAAGACCAAGGACGCGCTGAAGAAGGCGATCGACGGCTGACGCTGCGACCGTCCGCAAGACTCTTCGAGACAGAGGGCGCCCGTCGCAGGACGGGCGTTCTTTCTCTCGGTCCGCGATTGCCCTAGGCTCGCCATCTCCTTCACCGATGGCGGTCCCGATGCTCCCTTCCCAACGCGCCCTGTTCGACATTCCGCGCGACGTCTGCTTCCTCAATGCCGCCGCCTGGAGCCCGCTGCCGCTCGCGGTGCAGGAGGCGGGCCGCATCGGCGTGGGTCGCAAGGGCCAGCCGTGGAAACTCGACGCGGACTTCATGGCGAAGCAGTACGAGCGCGCGCGCACGGCGGCGGCCGCGTTGATCGGCGCCAACCCCGTCGACATCGCACTGATCCCGTCCGTCGGCTACGGCGTGTCGACTGCCGGCAAGGTCATGAGCCTGCCGCGCGGCAGCCGCGTGCTGGTGCTGCAGGACGACCATACCTCGCCGGTGCTCGAATGGATGAGCCGCGCCGAGCAGGGCGGCTACACGGTCGAACAGGTGAAGCAGCCGGCCGACGGCGACTGGACGTCGGCGGTGCTCGACGCGATGGCGCGCAAGGATGCCGCACCGCTCTCCCTGGTCTCGATTTCCTCCGTGCACTGGTCCGACGGCGGCGCCCTCGATCTGTCGCGCATCGCCGAGGCGGTTCGACAGAAGGGCACGGCCTTCCTGGTCGATGCCACGCACGACGCCGGTGTCCGCCACATCGACGTGAAGACCCTCGATCCGGACTTCCTGATCTTCCCGACCTACAAATGGGTACTGGGCCCTTACGGTCGCGCCTTCATGTATGTCGCCAGGCGCCACCAGAACGGCGTGCCGCTGGAGCAGACCGCGCCGGCGCGCAAGGGCGTGGCTGCCGAGCAGAAGGTCTATTTCCGCGACCTCTCCTACGCCGACGGTGCGCGCCGCTACGACATGGGCGAGCGCGACCACTTCATCACCCTGGAGATGGCGGCGGTCGGCATGGAGATGATGGCGGGCTGGGGCAACGATCCCATCGTTGCGCGACTCGGCATGCTGACCGACCGCCTCGCCGACGGGCTGGCCAACACCGGCGTGCGCGTGCTCGACCGCAAGCTGCGCGCGCCGCACCTCATCTGCCTGCAGTTTCCCAAGGGCATGTCAGACGACCTGCCGCAGAAGCTCGCCGCGGAGAACGTCTATGCCGCACCGCGCCTCGGACGCCTGCGCATCAGCCCGCACGTCTACAACGACGAGCAGGACGTCGATCGCTTCATCGAGGTCTTCAGGAAGGTGGCGCTTTAGGAGTCGCTGGCATCGAGATTGCACTTGAAACGAACGGCGGCGCAGGGACAGCTACCCTGTCGAGGTCGTATCAGGAAACAAGGGGATCGTTTTGCGTAACACTCGTCGGCAACTTCTGGGGCAGCTTCTCGTCTCGGCGCTCGTGTCACCGTTCATCGCCCGCGCCGCCTCGGCGCAGGCCAAGTATCCCGAACGGCCGATCAAGATCATCGTCCC